>BNWW01000094.1 GCA_025999115.1 Bacteroidia bacterium | reverse complement strand
TTACCCCACCTTCTGCCTGCACCTCAATACCCGGCGCCCAAAGTTCCGAAAAAGAGTTGTCGGAAATCGTTTGTCCATACATTGAAATACTCAATAATACAGCACATAAAGAAATAGTCATTTTTGTTCTCATGATGATAAAAATTTAAAATTTAATACTGATTTATCTGAAATCTCTATATAATTATGATTAATTATATCCCGGATTTTGCGTTAGTTTTTTATTGTTATCTAATTGCGTTGCCGGAATGGGATACAATTCCTTATTCTTGTCGTGTGTGGCAAAATGCGACAACCAACCTTTTGCTATCCAAACCGATTCTCCGGCAGTTGTTTTGAAACGTATCATGTCCTGACGGCGATGTCCCTCTTGATCAAATTCCCAACCTAATTCGTCGAAGAATCGACCAAATACAATGTCATCGCCTCCTTCGTGTGTATTATCCGCTTCTTCCTCCCATATTTTTTGTCTTCCAATCCATTTATACTCTTTTTTGCCATAAGCAAAGGAACTTCCTTGCTTCAGTATAGCTCCTGTAACGGTGGCTTTAGCTGGTGTGGAGGGAAAGGCGCGTTTGCGAACTTCAGTCACAATCTCGGCAGCATCATCCTCTTTTTCTGTACGCAAAAGACATTCGGCTTTCATCATTAAAACGTCGGTATAGCGGAACAAAAATACGTCATTGTCCATGGCATAAACATCCATTTCGGTGTAATATTCCCATTTTGCCAAACGATATCCCATATTTTCATCACAATTAGAACCATCGCCTTTGATGCTTGCAACAAAATTTTCAATATTCATTTGTTCTCCATTTATCCTGCCAAATCCGGCTAAAAGGGGGGCTCCGTTTGACTGCCATTGCAGACCGTAAACATAGTTATTTCTCAATCGGGCATCATCCTCATCGAATGTGCTGATAAATTGAGGTACCATCACAGCACCTCCATTACAATGTCCACCGGTAATATTGTAAAGTAAATCACCATGTTGTCCATTAAGACTTAAACTTGCAAAACTCAAATTTTTTGAATATTTTCCATCAAATGCTACGGCAAATACGGCTTCGCTAAGTCCCGTTACTTCATTGTTTCGTGCAAAACATGCTTTTTGTGTAGGCGTTAATGCAAATTTTCCCGAAAGAATTATTGAATCGCAAGCGCTGATGCACTTATCCCACATCGGCGTACCCACATAGACCTCTGCATTCAAATACATTTTAGCTAAAATGGCATACGCTGCATATTTATTGAAACGACAATAGGTGGATTGATTCGCTTCTATACTCAACAAGGGGATGGACTCTGTCACCTCTTTTATAATAAAGTTAAAAACTTCTTCCCTGGTAGATTGCTCCGGTAGATATCCCTCTTCTACATTAAATTTTAAGACAATAGGTACATTCCCCCAGAGATCGCACAAGAAATAGTAATAAGCCGCCCTGATTACGCGAATTTCTGCAATCATCTCCTCTTTATTTTCAGGCGAAAAAACGCCGTCCTCGATTTGCTCCAACAACTGATTGCAGGTAGAGATTCCATTATAATAACCGTTCCAATGTGGTAACAGTTGCATGTATCCGGTGCCTTCGGGGTTGAAATTGTGTTTGTGATCGTTCTCACTTCCCCATCCCCAATATTTTTGAGGCAAGCAAACTTGGTCGGTCCACCAATCGCTTAATTCATGACTATAACCGGCAGGAGCTCTAAAAGGTAAATAGGCTTTTCCTAAAATGGCTACTATATCGCCTTCTTTATACTCATATTTGTCGGCGACAATTTCCGAATACACATTGTCGTCTAAATCCGTACAGGAAATAAATCCTAAGAGCATTCCTGCCATCAGCAAGAAATATGTTCTGATATTCTTTTGTTTTTTCATGACTTTGTCTATTTTTTGCATTAAAATTTCAAATTAAATCCCATCGTATAAACCCGGGTGGTGGGATACTTGGCTGCCCAATCAATACCCGGAATTAATCCTCCCGTTCCTACTTCCGGATCGTTGCCGGAATAGCCGGTAAAGCAAAAGGCGTTTAATACGGAGGCATAAATACGCGCATTCTTCAACCAAGTTACTTTAGTAGTATTGAATGTATATCCAAGCGTGATGTTATCGATTTTCCAATAGTCGGCATCTTCCACGAAAAAAGAGTTCATGGTCATGCTGTTTACCGGTACAACCGAGGTGCCTATACCATCTCCCAACTTAACCGGCTGTTTATCATACGCTGATGCCAAAACATTAAAAACGGCTTTACCCGGGTCAACCATTCCGTACAAAGCGCGTTGATAATTCAGAATCTGGTGTCCAAATGCGCCACGCATGGTTATGCCCAAATCAATATGCTTATAAGAGAACGTATTGTTGAAACCGGCATAAAATTTAGGAAGCGCATTCCCGACATATTGTCTGTTTTCTGCTGAAACAGAACCTTCTCCCGTATAAATGACATACGTGTCCGGATCATCCGCATTAAATGTTTTACCGGCGACTTCTACAATCCATTTCCCGTCACTATCTACTCCTACGGTCTTAAACGTATAGAATCTGCCAATCGGTTCTCCCACTTGTATCCGGTGAGATACTTGTGGATTAATTTCTCCCGGAAAAGGCCGGAAATCCATGTAATCAACACTTTCGGTATAATCGGTAGCAAATGCTTCCAATTTATTCGTATTGGCAGAAAAACTAAAAGCCGTTTGCCATTGGAAACCTCTTGTTTTGACAGGAATAACGGCAACCAAGGCTTCAATCCCTCTGTTGGAAATAGTTCCTACATTTTTCAACATCGATGAATAGGCATTGGGCGGAACAGGAACACCGTAGTTATAGAGCAAATCTTTTGTTTTTCTTTCATAAACATCCACATTTCCACTTAAGCGGTTTTTGAAGAAAGAGAAATCCAATCCGATATTATACTCCGCTTTTTTCTCCCATGTAAATTCCGGATTCCGATTTCCACTGGCTTGCAACATATTAATCCATTCTCCATTATAATAAAAACTTTGGTCATTTCCGGTATATGCGAGCCGGTAATAGGATTGGTAATATTGACTGGGCGCGATACCGGTAACTCCATAACCAACCCTTAATTTGAGGTCGTTCACAAATTCCACCTCTTTCAAAAATGCCTCTTCGTTGATTCGCCAAGCGGCGCTGACAGCCGGAAATAAGCCCCATTCCTGACCGGAACCTACAAATTTGGAGTCTCCTTCATATCTTAATGATGCTGAAAGCAAGTATTTGTCGGCAAAGGAATAATTTAACCGGCCAAAGAAACCAATCAGGTTGCCTGAATTTTTTCCGCTATACATTCCGGATTTTCCTTCGGCCAGATCCCGTCCCAATGCTATGTTATTATAGGTAAACATATCGGTTGGAAAATTAGCATTAGCTACCCAAAAATGTTCCCAATAACGGTCGGTATAACTGTATCCTCCCAATAAGGTAAGATAATGTTTCTCTAAAAAGAGTTTATTAAATTGAGCCGTAAGTTCCAACATACGCTCTTGCGTTTCGGTGGATGCTCGAGAAGCAGTACCTTTTTTTCCCGCTGGATTGTTTGCTACGTCCGGATGTTCAAAAGTAGTAGCAAATCCCCTCGTCATATTGTAACGTTGATAAGAGAGCAAGGCTTCTAATTTTAATTCCTGGATGGGAAACAGAGAAATGGTGCCATAAATATTGCTCTTTTGGCTCTTGTTTTTTCCGATACCTTCTTCTAATGCTGCCACAGAATTAGCAGCGGTTAAAAGTGCCCCAAAATCAGGAAAGGGTTCCATCCATGTCGTTTTTCCGGTGGAAGGATTGGTCACAGTAATCGGCAACGTAGGATTTGAACGGATGGCACCTTCATAAGCACCGGTATTAAAACTATTGTCTCCTTCGGCTGTTGTGGTAAAATTATAGTAATTAACCAAATAATTCAAATTGAAAGTCAATTTGTTATCAAACATGTTATGATTGATATTGGCGCGTGCGGTCGTATTTTCGCTATCGGAATTGCGGAATATTCCTTCGCTTTTTCTATAATTGAGAGCGGCTAAATAGCTCGTTTGTTTGTTTCCGCCTCTGAATGATACATTCTGGGAATAGGTAACCGGTGTATTTTCCCGTTGGATAGCATCCAGCCAATCCGTATCGGAACCATAATTCAAATGTTCGAGGTCACCCACCGCCACATTTTCACGCCACTCTTGTGCAGATAAAACCGCCGGTTTATTGAAGAATGACTCGGTGCTAATGTATCCGCTATAATCCACTTCGGTTACATCCGCTTGTCCTTTTTTCGTTGTAATCAGGATAACGCCGTTGGTAGCGCGTGTTCCGTAGATTGCCGCAGACGATCCGTCTTTGAGTATGTCCAACGAAGCAATATCTTCCGGAGCCAGCATTTTCAAATCGCCGGGAATCCCATCTATTAAAATCAAGGGGATGTTGTTTCCATTCAGCGTATTGGTTCCGCGCAACAAGATATCTACTCCTCCTGTCGGATCGCCGCTGGTGGTGGAAATAGCCAAACCGGCCACTTTTCCCTGCAATAATTGACCGACACTTTTGACCGATCCGCTGACAAAGTCATCGGGTTTAATACTGGCGATAGCGCTGGTTACCCTCCGTTTTTCGATGGTTCCGTAACCCACTACTACTACTTCGTCCAAGAGGGCGGCATCTTCTTTCAACACCAAGGGTTGACTTACATTAAAACCGGCAGAAACCTCCCGGGTTGCATAACCAATATAGCTGATTACCAAGGTGGCATCCGCGTTACACTCCAAGGAGAATTTGCCATTCATATCCGATACGGTTCCGTAAGCAGAATTTTTAATCGCAACGGAAGCTCCGATAATGGATTCTCCCCGTTCATCTACGATCGTTCCGGAAATTTGTTGCTTTTGTGCAAATAATTGCAACGTTACAAATAACAAAAGGACTGTGAAAATAAATTTCCCCTTCTCTTTTCTTTTGAAAGATAATTGTAATTTCATAAATAGTTGTTTTTATAAATATTATTTTAAGATAACTTTTACTTCAAAATAAGTAATGCAAAGGAACAATAATTAAAATTGAAACAGTCGTATTATTTGCTCTTTATTTCGTAAAAACATCTCAATTGAGCCTTAATTTGAGAGAGAAAATAATAAATTGATACGATAGTTCGATAGTTGAGACTATTTTTTAAGACAAATGCTTTAGAAACTGTTTAAGAATAGAATAAACGAATAACATAGGCTACCAACCTATTTAAAGTTTGCCCGAGGTAATGGACACACACTCCCTCAACCCCGAAGTGGGTTGAATTCATTCATTCATTAACGAGCATGTTCAACACCTATCGGCGTTGAGGGCGAGTGAGAGAGCTGTCTCTTTACCCCCAGTCGCTTCACTTCACTGGGGGTTATTGGCTCCGCCGAACGTTGTTTCGTATTCAAGACCTCCGGTCTTCCCATTGCGCTAAATTATTATTTAATGTCGTTTAATTAAGGAAAAAAGGTAGGGATTATTTTTGGGATTGCAAAAAAAAAGTATTATCTTTGCGACAAAGAGAGATTCAATGATAACAACAAATTCAATAGATTATGAATGCATTGAACGAACAGCAGAGGAAATCGCATACGGATATAAAACAATATTGCGACTTCCTGAAATTGCAGAGAAAGGAAGAATACTTGGAGGTCAAAATGCAATCGAAGCATCCCTTGTCATGGCGAGCACAGAAACGACAAATAGAGCAGAGCCTCATGTCGATACGATAAGAACACGACAAGAAACGCTGTTGGAAGAGTATGCCAAATACAAGAATATTTGGGTTGATTACTCAACAGAAATAGCAAAAAAATGGGAAGGTGTTGAAACTCCAATTTCCCACTTGAATTTCTTGATAATCGCATTTCTATTCACAATATGCTGTTTCCGGAAACAAAATACGAACTTGTCGGATTTACAAAAAAAGGCGACAGATTGCAGTTTATATTGGAACAGCCTTTTGTGCAAGGCAGAAATTACAGAAAAGAGGATAATTTTCCACAATATATGGAACGGTTGGGGTACGAACAAATAGATGATACAACATATTACAATCAATTTCTTCTGTTGCAGGACTTACATGAAGCGAATGTGCTGAAAACCAATACAGGATTTGCATTTGTTGATACAATTCCTTCATTTCTGGATAAAACAATGTATGTTAAATTTCAGGTAATTTCTGATTGAATAGTATTCCAATAAACATTGCATTTTACCAATTATTTTTGGCGGAATCTATGTTTTAAACACCACTTTCCGCCAAAAATAAAATATAAAAATGACGAATTTATGTTGTTTCACATTTAAGGGATCAGCAGCAAAACCATGTGTTTATGAAAGGCGCATAGCGCCAACATCCTTGTAGCCGTGTGCGTAAGCGCACGGTAATAAGGGCATACACAAACCCATAGCAGCGTAGCTGCGCCACTTTTATTCGAAGAATTCAAACAAATATTTGGGGTCGTATTCAATCTTTGCTTTTTTCA
>BNWW01000093.1 GCA_025999115.1 Bacteroidia bacterium | reverse complement strand
ATTGTGCGATATTGATACATAATAAACATCATTAGTGTTCACTGTGCCATATCTTCTGGAAGTTGTACCGGAAGAAGTCCACCAAAACCCTCTTGTACCAAGCCAGCGAGGGTAATTTTCATCAGCCTTTATATATCCGGCGAGGTTCATTTCTGCAAGCATACTTTTATTAAAAGAGTTAAACTCTTTCGGGATTGTGTTCATATATGCTATCAATGCGCTCATTTCATCTGTCGAAGGAACCCGGTAGGGAGCAGGACAAGCGGTGTGTCTATCGGTATAATTATAATAATATTGGGTACCGTATTTAACTGTTGGAGTTCCTTCTTGACTATTAGTTAACATCCAAGTACCGAGATTATCGGGATAAGCACGAACGGAATAAGTATGGTTGCCTACGGAATCAACCAAAGTACTCATATCTTCTACAAGTACGGATATGGATTTGCTTTTATTTGAACCGTCAGTTGTTACTGCTGTGATGGTGGTTGTACCAACTGCTTTGGTAGAAACTCTTCCGAGTGAATTAACGGAAGCTACTGTGGGGTCAATGCTTGAGAATGACAGTTTGGTAATCGAAACATCTTCCGGAGCAAAATTCACACTCAAAGTGTATTTTACATTTAGGGGAAGTGTCACGGACTGTCCATCTTCAAAAGCGATCGAGGTTGCCAATACCGGATTCAAAAACGATTTCCATCTGCCGTTTGACCATATATATAGTCCGTTACCTTGTCCGCCTTTCATGGAAGCATTTGTGTTATAGACCACCGTTCCACCCATCGGTGAAATTCCGTTTAATTTTGAATTAATAGTATCCAGACTGATCCGGGGGAGTGATAAACCACCAATATTCTCTATAGGAGTAGACGTATCATTTGCATTTAAATCCAATACCGCTGCTGTGTGGGGAGCCGTTTTTCCAAGACGGATACGTCCGTTATCTCCGTAAATCCAGTTTCCTATGTTCAGTTGATTACTTGCCGAAACGGAAGAAGTGAGAGCGTTATCCCCGATAACTATATTATTAGATCCTGTCGTAATGTTCACGCCTGCCAAATGTCCGATAAGTATATTGCGAGAACCGGTCGTTTTAGCTCCTGCACTGTCTCCAAGAGCAGTGTTATATTGTCCGCTAATATTTGCGGGTAAAGCACGATATCCGATGGCAGTATTACCCGATGCCGTTGTATTGGCATTTAAAGCATACGCTCCAATTGCGGTGTTAAATGCTCCTGTTGTATCGTTAAGTAAAGCATTATATCCAACAGCCGTATTGTCGCCTCCGGTTGAAGCATTTTGAAGAGACTGCGACCCAACAGCCGTATTACGAGCAGCAGTTGTATTTTTAGCAAGTGCGTCTCGTCCGATAGCCGTATTAGCGGCGCCCGATGTATTTTCGCCAAGAGCGCGTATCCCGACGGCCGTATTATTTGCTCCGGTTGCTTTCTTTAGCGCTTGATAACCCAAGGCCGTCCGGTTAGCAGTGCTTGTCGTAACGATTCCCGCGGTATCGTTATTGACCTTCAATATCAAAGGTTTATTATTGGTAGTACCGATAAAATCGCCGTCAGCTACCGAATTGCCCGCCATCGACCAATTGTTTGCAGCCGGGTTGGCTACCAAATTCCAAGCCGTACCGTTCCATTGAAGCATTTGTCCGGTAGCCGTACCTTTTCTCAAATCTGCAAACGAAATCGAAGCATCTTGGATTTTGGTAGAATCAACGGCATTGTTTGCCAATTTCGCTGTTGTAACATTCAAATCTCGGATTTGTGTAGTCGTAATGGCTCCATTTGCCAAATCCGTTCCCGATAAAGCGCCGGCTGCAATGGTTGTGGAGTCAACAACAGAAGCAACCCAAGCCGAGCCATTCCATTTTAAAACTTGGTTGGCAGCAGTACCATTTCCCAGACTATTGCCTTCGTTTACTTTTATCCATGTATTGGTTTTCCAATAATACAAACCGACACCGGTGGCGGTATTGGTATTGTAGACCAACATTCCTTCGGGAGGAATATCCGTTCCGTGAATTTTTGCCGTCAATGCCGACAATGATACCCGGGGTAATGCCAAACCGAAAGTATTATCATTTTTGGCATCCGTTGCGTTCAAATCCAAAATTGCCGATGCATTCGGCGTTGCATCACTCCCGATGCGCACTTGCGCATTTACACCCAATAGTCCTGAAAACATCAGGAAAAACACTAACTGAATACTTTTCTTCATACTCTAAAAAAATTAATTGTTGTTTATAATTTAACTTTTAGTTTTTTAATTAAAAAAATAGGATGACAAAAAATAAGGGAATGTTTCTCAACATCCGCTTCGGCTTAAGAAAGTATGGAAAAGCGCCAATTTCTTGCCTTTCCTATTTAAGTTTTATTATCGCAAATATCGTGCCAAGCTAAGGAGATTTCCTAAAAAATTAGAAGATTGTTGTGCAGATTCAATTCCATCCGGAAAGTAGTCCCTTTTCCGGTTTCCGATTTATAAACATAAATTTTGCCCTTGTGATACGATTCGATAATGCGTTTCACGAGCGATAGCCCCAAGCCCCAACCGCGTTTTTTGGTGGTGTAGCCGGGGTGGAAAACGGTGTCGAATTTTGATTTCGGGATACCTTTGCCGCTGTCGGATACGTCTAAAATCACTTTTTTGTCTTTCCGGACGGCCTTGATATGGATTTCGCCTTGTCCGTCCATTGCATCTACTGCGTTTTTAATCAGGTTTTCGAGTGTCCATCCGAAAAGCGATTCGTTCATCAAAACGGTCAATGGTTCTTTCGGTAAGTCTTTGGAAATGGTTACTTTGGAGGAAATACGCTTGCTCATGTACTCTACGGCGTTGGCGATGGCTTGTTGCAGCGGCATCGGTTCGGGTTCGGTATTGGAGCCGATTTTGGAAAAACGTTCGGCAATGGTTTTCAGGCGTTGTACGTCTTTGTCGATTTCGGTTAGCAAATTGGCGTCTATCTCTTTGGTTTTCAGGTATTCGACCCAGGCCATCAGAGACGAAATGGGTGTTCCGAGTTGATGGGCGGTTTCTTTTGACAAGCCTACCCAAACTTTGTTTTGTTCGGCTTTTTGAGTGCTGTTCAGCGCTAAAAATGCGATGATGATAAAAATAAATACCACCGACAATTGGATGTAGGGGAATATTTGTAGCTGTTTCAGCACGGTGGAATCATCGTAGTAAATGTATTGCACCAGATTTTCGTTTTCGCTGATGGGAATGACCATTCGGATGGGTTCGTGTTTTTTCTTAAAAGCTTTGATTTTCCGGGCGATAAAATCCGCATCATCCGTTTTCGGTAAAGGGAGATTGCGTGTACCGTCGGCGGTTACTTGGTCGTTTTCGTCGGTTACAATCAGCGGGATGGTAACATTTCCTTCGATAATTTTATCGACCAATAATTTATCGTAATTATTGAACAGGTCGGAATTGAGTTCGGAGGTAAGCGCTTGGGCGTACATCAATGTAACGGATTCTGCCCAAATCTCAATTTTCTTTCGTTCTTCTTCCTTCAGTGCATTTACGAGCGTATTGGTAACCCATACGGAGGCGATGGCGATGAGGATGGCGGCGCTGATGAAGAGATAGTGCAACGTTTTTCCCGAATTGTATGCGAACGACATAACCGGTTATTGTTTTTCAATCCATTTTCGTGCATTCACAAACGCTTCAATCCACGGGCTGACTTCGTCGTTTTTCCGTTCCGAAGGATAATGCGCCCATTGCCACGGGAAAATAGCGCGTTCCAAGTGCGGCATCATTGCCAAATGGCGACCGTCTTTTGAACAGATTCCTGCAACCGAATAATCCGAACCGTTGGGATTGGCGGGATAAGTGTCGTAAGCATACTTGGCTACGATATGATACTCTTTTTCCGGTTGCGGAAGGTGGAATTTCCCTTCGCCGTGCGCCACCCAAATTCCTAATCTGCTGCCGGATAAAGAATTAAATAAAACCGAATGATTTTGTGGAATCGCTACCGTTACAAATTCCGATTCAAATTTATGAGAATCGTTGTGCAACATTTTCGGCGCTTCGGTGTGTTCGGGATAAAGCAAATTCAATTCCACCATCAATTGGCAGCCGTTGCAGATGCCCAAGCTCAATGTGTCCTCGCGAGCATAGAATTTTTCCAAAGTTGTGCGTGCTTTATCGTTGTATTTCAAGGCGCCTGCCCAGCCTTTGGCCGAACCCAATACGTCGGAATTGGAAAAGCCGCCGCAGAAAACGATGAAATTTACGTCTTCCAGCGTTTCCCGTCCCGAAACCAAGTCGGTTACGTGGACGTCTTTTACGTCGAAACCGGCCAAATGGAGGGCGTAGGCCATTTCGCGTTCGCCGTTCGTGCCTTTTTCACGGATGATGGCGGCAACGGGTTTGTTTTCAGGAGATTCCGTGTCAAGCACGGAATGGCGGAAGTCAAAAACTAACGGTTGTTTCTTATAATTTTCGTAACGATCCGCTGCGCAAGCTTCTCCCGATTGTTTCCGGTCTAATAAATACGATGGACGATACCAGACATCGCGCAAAGCGTCAATATCAAACGAATAGGAATCGATGTTAATTTTTCGTTCCGAAATTGGATTCGCAATGGCTTTGAAATCAATTTTTTGTTCGGATAAATATTTTTCAACTTCTTTATTATTAGCTACTTGAATAACGATAGCTGGATTTTCAGCAAATAAAAACTTGACAATGTCATTGTCGTGTGTAACGGATAATCCGCTTTTTCGGTTTCCGAAACACATTTCCAGCAAACAAGTAATCAAACCTCCCGCCGAAACATCATGCCCCGCCATAATCAACTCATTTTCAATCAGATATTGAACGGCATTAAATGCGCGTTTGAAATATTGCGCATCGCGCACAGTCGGCACATCGCTCCCCACTTTTCCAAGCGTTTGCACCAAGGCCGAACCGCCTAAACGCAAGTCATCTTTCGAGAAATCAATATAATACAAGGTTGTATTTTCGTCATTGACCACTACCGGAGAAACGATTTTCCGAATATCCGAAACTTCCGCGCCGGCCGAAATAATGACGGTTCCGGGCGAATACACTTTCTCGTTGCCGTATTTTTGGGTCATCGAAAGCGAATCTTTTCCGGTGGGAATATTGATGCCCAATTCGCAGGCAAATTCGGAGCAAGCCTCTACCGCCTTGTACAAACGAGCATCTTCGCCCGGATTTTTGCACGGCCACATCCAGTTGGCGCTCAACGAAACCGAGTTTAAATGCTTTTTTAAAGGCGCAAAAACGATGTTTGTCAATGCTTCGGCAACGGCCATAACCGAACCTTTGGCGGGGTCGGCCAATGCCACTTGCGGTGCGTGTCCAATCGACGTGGCGATGCCCGCTTTTCCGCGGTAATCCAAAGCCACGGCGCCCAAATCGCTCAACGGCAATTGGATTTCGCCCTGACATTGTTGGCGCGCCACTTTTCCGGTTACGGAGCGATCGACTTTGTTGGTCAGCCAGTCTTTGCAGGCCACGGCTTCCAATTGCAAAACATTTTCCAGATATTGTTGAATATTTTGGGGATCGTATTCGGGATTTTCGAAGCGTTCTTTGATTGTAACATCGTTCATCACTGTGCGGGGCGGTTTTCCGAAGAAATCGCTCAATTGCATATCGAGCGGACGTTGGCCATCTTTTTGTTCAAAAACGAATTGCATATCGCCGGAGGTTTCGCCCACCACGTACATCGGCGAACGTTCGCGCTCGGCAATGCGTTTAACTTGTTCAATATCATCCGGTTTCAAAACCAAACCCATGCGCTCCTGACTTTCGTTTCCGATGATTTCTTTGGCGGATAGGGTAGGGTCGCCGATGGGAAGTTGCGATATATCAATTTTTCCACCGGTGGTTTCGACCAATTCCGAAAGGCAATTAAGATGGCCGCCGGCGCCGTGGTCGTGAATCGAAACGATGGGATTGTTGTCCGATTCGGCCAAAGCGCGAATCACGTTTGCCACGCGTTTTTGCATTTCGGGGTTGGCGCGTTGCACGGCGTTGAGTTCGATTCCGCTGGCGTATTGGCCGGTATCGACACTTGAAACAGCGCCGCCGCCCATACCAATCCGGTAATTGTCGCCACCGAGAATGACCACTTTTTCGCCCGCTTCGACTTCGCCTTTCAGTGCATCCGATTTTTTGGCGAAACCGACGCCTCCAGCCAACATGATTACTTTGTCATAGCCGTATTGTTTGTTGTTTTCGTTGTGTTCAAAAGTTAAAAGCGAACCGCAAATCAGCGGTTGCCCGTATTTATTTCCGAAATCGGAAGCTCCGTTGGAAGCCTTTATTAAAATCTGTTCCGGAGTTTGATACAACCATTTGCGAGGCGCTTTTCCGTAAGGATAAGAAGTCATGTAAACGGCTGTTCCCGCTATCGGGAGCGAGGCTTTACCACCGCCCAACCGATCGCGAATTTCACCGCCCGAACCGGTTGCAGCGCCGTTGAAAGGCTCTACGGTGGTGGGAAAATTATGCGTTTCGGCTTTTAATGAGATAACCGTTTCGATGGGTTTCACTTCAAAAAAATCGGGTTTATCGCCGCTTTTCGGAGCAAATTGTTCGACGATTGGCCCTTGGTTGAATGCCACATTATCTTTATATGC
>BNWW01000092.1 GCA_025999115.1 Bacteroidia bacterium | reverse complement strand
TTATAACTACTTCGTTTACAATCCGATAATCAACCGGATTATCTCTTATGATTTCAGCGAAAATTATTTAAATGAATTTGATTTTGTTTCACAAAAATGGACACAATCGTCGTTTGATTACAAAGAACCTGATTATGCCTATCACAATACCCTTATTTCTCCTATTGACAGCCAATTAACAACCTTTGGCGGATATGGACATTATGCGTATAAAAATAAAATCATGCGTTTCGATTCCGATAGCGCAAAATGGCGCTCGCAAAATATTTCAGAAACTATTTTTCCGCGTTATTTGAGCGCCGCCGGATTAGACGAAAACAATCGTTGGCTGATTTTCGGCGGATACGGAAGCAAAAGCGGCCGGCAGGAAATTTCGCCCGAATTTTTTTACGATTTGTATGCTTACGATTTTAAAACGGCCGAAGTAACCAAACTTCAACAATATAAAACGCCCGAAATTCCGTTTGTGCCTTGCGAAGCCTTGGTAAAAAATCCCGAATCAAACAGTTTTTATACCTTGGTTTACAATACGAATAATTACACGACATCCTTGAATTTGGCCGAATTTAGCATCGACAAGCCGGAATATACACTTTATTCCGATTCTATCCCCTACGATTGGTCGGATATGGAATCGTGGTGTATGTTTTTCCGGAATACGACGAATCTAATCGCCGTTACCGCTCACAAAGACGATGTTTCAATCTATACCTTGGCCTCGCCGGCTTTGGCGCAATCGGCTGTTATTCAAACAGATAAAGTTGCTCAACATGGGTTATTCCCGCTTTTGTATGCATTTGGTATCATCGGCATATTAGGCGCTATTTTATTGATATACATCAAAAAAACGACGAAACGAGGTTATAAGCAAATCATCAAAAGTATTTTACCCGAAAATTCCGAAGTGGTAAATTTAAGCATTGCTAAACCCGTATTCAAATCGTCGATTTATTTTCTGGGCGGATTTCAAATTTTCGATAAAGAAGGAAACGATATCTCGGCCGCATTTACGCCCACATTGAAGCAATTGTTTATTATTATTTTACTGAATACGGTCAAAAACGGAAGAGGTATTTCGACCAATAAGTTGAACGAAATACTTTGGTTTGATAAGTCCGACGATAGCGCACGGAACAATCGAAACGTGAGTATCAGCAAGTTACGAACCATACTGGCTAAAATAGGAAATATTGATATTGATCAGGAAAGTTCGTATTGGCGGATGAATCTTTCGGACGTTTATTCCGATTACATCGAATTGACAAATCTTTGCGAACAATTCAAGCAACATCATTTATCGCCGGATGAAGCAGAAATACAACATTTTATTCAAGTGGCTTACCGTGGCGAACTGCTACCCGAATTTCAAATTGATTGGTTAGACGATTTTAAGGCCAATTTTTCAAATCGAATATTGGATACCTTATTTGAATTTTCCAACTTGCCTGAAATGAAGAAAAATCTTCCTTTGTTGAATCATATTGCCGAATGTATTTTGAAATTCGACGTAATCAACGAAGACGCCATTGCTTTAAAATGCTTAACTCTTTACAAATTAGGCAAAAAAGGCTTGGCAAAAGCGGCTTATGATAATTTTGTGCGGGAATATCAAAACACGTTGGGAACAATTTATAAAGTTTCGTTTAACGACATTATTGAACAGAATGAATAGCCCAACAATTTTTTCCAACCAACACACCCTGCTTGAAGAGATAAAAAGAGGTAACCACGATGCTTTCGAATATCTATACAAGCGCTACTATCGCCGTTTGTATGGCTACGCTTCCCGCTTCATCGATGATCCGGACGCCATTGAAGACATCCTGCAAGAGTCTTTTATGAAAATCTGGGAGAAAAAAGACGCCCTGAAAGCCATATCTGTTACATCCCTTCTGTTCGCAGTGGTGCGTAACGGGTGTCTTGATTACTTAAAACATTCCGCTATCGTGGAACAGCACCAAATTGAATATTCGGCAAACACCGAAGGTGAAGAAAAACTTTATTATGCCGATTTCACTTTCGAAGCCGAATACGGAACGCTCTATCATGAATTGGAAGAACAAATTCACCAGGTTATCGACGGTTTACCGGCGCGGTGCAAAGAGGTCTTTCTCCTCAGCCGGTTTGACGGATTGACATACAAGGAAATCGCCGAAAAACTGCAAATATCCGTTAAAGCAGTAGAAAGTCATATCTCGAAAGCATTATCTGTCTTTACCAATCATTTTAAAAACAAATATCCGCTTTCCGTCTATATCATCATAATTTCTTGGCTAATAGGCTGATAAACATCAATACCTCTTTCAATGAAAGTTGTGATTAAAAAAATCTCAACTTTTTTTATTTTATGAGGTAGGGTATGCTTCAATATTATCGTTATATCTATAAAGTACAAAAATTATGCATTACAACGAAAAAGAAATCCGCCGTTTGGCGCAACTTTATTGGGAAGGCAAACTACCGTTAAAAGACGAAACCGTCCTTTTTGAATTTATCTCGTCCAGCAATATAAATAAGGAAAAATACAGCTCTTGGGAAGAAGAGTGGGTTTTAGCGCAAGAACGTAATATAGCTATTAACCGGAAATGGCAGCAATTGCAAAACAGGATCCGGATAAGGGAAAGTCTTTCCGAAAAAGCTACCGGCAGTCGCTTCATTCTACTTTGGAAGAAATGGTCGGTGGCAGCAGCAGTCGCTCTATTGTTTGTCAGCACAGCTATCGGTGTGCATGAATGGACCATTCGTAACAACCGGGAAATCTTTGCCGTCGATGCGCCGATGGGGCAAAAAAGCAAGTTAATCTTGCCCGACGGAAGTGCCGTTTGGCTCAATGCCGGTTCGCAAATCCAATATACCGGCGGTTACAACCTGCGCGATAGAACGGTAGCATTGACGGGCGAGGCGTATTTTGAGGTAGCTAAACAGACGAAAAAACCGTTCATCGTCAAGTTGCGCGATTACGACATCGAAGTAAAAGGCACTAAGTTCAACGTGTCGTCATACCACAATGAAAAATATATAAGCACCTCGCTGATGGAAGGTTCCATCTTGCTGCGATACAATAATAAGGAATATGCGATGAAACCGGGAGACATGGCGTTGTTGGATATAGAAACAAAGCAGTTTACACTGCATCATACCAACACGACACAATATCGCTCGTGGACGGAAGACCGGCTCGAATACAGCGAGATTAGCATTGCGGAATTGTTTAACCGCTTGTCGCGACAATACAATGTCAGGATACATACGGATTCGACTGTCGATACGGACAAAATTTTATGTGTATCTTTTAATAACAGGGAAAACATCGACAAGATATTTTATGCCATCTCGCAAGTGGCCTCTATTCGATATAAATGCGAACAAAATGACATTTACGTGTCGAAAAAATAATCAATTATAACAATTTAAATTATTTACTACCAATGAAAAACAAGTTTTTGAAAAAACGAGTCGCTTTTCTTGTGCTTGGAATGTTTGTGTGCGCCGTTGCTTTCGGGCAGTCGGTAACCAAAGATTTTCGTCAAACACCACTGAGTAACGTATTGAAAGAGATTGAGTTACAAACCGGTTTATCCGTCGTGTACGACACGAAAGAGATTGACCGGAACAAGCCGGTTACCCAATCTTTCCAAAATACGCCCGTAGAAAAAGTGTTGGCGGCGATTTTAGACGAAGTGATGGATTTTACCATTCGCGACAAAATGATTATGATTTACAAAAAGGATGTCGCAGATCAGGAAAAATCGAAATCAGGCAACCGGAAAACCTATTCCGGTGTGGTTATGGACGACAACAACGAGCCGGTCATCGGCGCCAGTGTTGTAATCAAAGGCAGTGGAACAGGAACGGTTACGGACATCGACGGGAAATTTTCCATCGAAACAGCCGAAGGTTCTACTCTTGCAGTGTCGTATATCGGATATGCAACGAAAGAATTAACCGTAAGAGACAAAACCGACCTGCAAATTCTACTTCGTGAAGACCGGAAATTGCTCGATGAAGTAGTCGTTATCGGTTACGGAACGGTGCGCCGAGGCGATTTGACGGGAGCCATCTCGTCTGTCAAAGGCGACGATTTGCCGAAAACAGGTAATACTACGGTTGCTCAAATGCTTAAAGCGCAAGTTCCGGGACTTTCTTTTACACAAACCAGCAACCAACCCGGCGCCGCCGTATGGATGCAAATTCGTGGAGCCGCCGCCGGCGCTTCTCCTTTGATTATTGTGGATGGAATTCCCGTAAGCACCATGTGGGAACCGAATGCAGAACTGAATTTTGGCAAAGGCGATAAAGAAAGTGTTTTGGACAACATTAATCCCGATGATATTCTGGACATTCAAGTATTGAAAGATGCTTCGGCTACGTCTATTTACGGCTCTCGTGCAGCAGGCGGTGTCATTTTGATTACCACCAAACGCGGTGCGCAAGACGAACGACTGAATGTTTCGTTCAAAACCAACTATACCACTCAATGGATTGCCGAAAAACCCGAAGTGATGGCGCCCAAAAATTATATGAATGCTTCCAACGAATCGCAATTAGAACGATGGATGCAACAACAAGGCTACTATCCTTGGGGAAATCTTCCACCCAAAGCTACTATGGAAGAAATGCGAGCCGCCTACGAAGCCGCAGGTCAGCGTTTTAACTATTCTCCGGAAGAAATCGCCGGCTTTACAGGCGGCACCGATTGGTACGATGCCATCACCCGGCAAGGCGAAATTCAGGAACATAGCTTGTCGATAGCCGGCGGTACGAAAACAGCGAGTTACCTTGTTTCACTCGGCTATATGGGTAACAAAGGAATTGTAGAAAACAACGACTACGGTCGCACATCGGGACGTATGGCTTTCGACCAAACTTTTAGCAAATACATCAAAGGCGGAATCTCGGCTTCCTATTCGCAAATCAATTCCGACGATGTGCCGTTTTCAGGTAAAAGCGGAAGCACAACATTGTTTATGGCCGCCCGCAAATACGACCCTACCATTCCCATTAAAGACGAAGATGGAAATTACGCTTTGGGAAAAATCTACGGACTATCGCAAAATCCTGCTTCAATTCTTGAAGCGCAAATGAAAACCAAAAAAGATAATCTGCTGACTTCCGCTTACTTGGATATTATGCCGGTAGAAGGCTTGACGGTAAAAACCACTGTCGGTTACGACCGCAAATTTGCTACCGTAGGCGCCTATTTCCCCATGACAACGCAGGAAGGATTGAACGGCGGCGGCGTAGCAAAAGTCATGGATAATAATTTGAGCAATTATTACCTGAACATCATGGCTACTTACAAGAAAAAATTCGCCGAAGCGCACGACCTTACCTTGATGGCAGGTTGGGAATACCAGACAACCGAAAACGAAAGCCTGAGCGGCGAAAACCGGGGTTTCCCTTACGACGGTGTGAAATGGCATAACCTCGAATTGGGAACGTATGAAAAACCGATCGTGGCTTCCGGTCGCTCAACGGCACAAAACGCTTCGCTTATTTCACGTTTAAACTATTCGTTCAAAGGACGTTACATCTTAATCGCCAATTTCCGTCGCGACGGTTCATCCAACTTTGCGGCCAACAGGCAATGGGGTAACTTCGGTGGCGTTTCTGTGGCATGGCGCATCAACGAAGAAAGTCTTTTGAAAAATAATTTGGCTTGGCTCTATAATTTAAAACTTCGTGCAGGCGCGGGTATAACCGGTTATGCCGGCAGTTTGACCGGTACAACAACCTTCTATCGACCGGGTTCCGACTATTATTTCAACAACAAATTGACTTCCGGCGTGCGCTTGGCTTTGCTCGGAAACCCCGATTTGTCGTGGGAAAGTCAGCGCGACATCAACTTGGGACTTGATTTCGGATTTCTCAACAACACCGTCGGCGGTAGCGTCGATGTATATAAACGCACGATTTTCGACCGTATCGGCGAAAAAAGTTTGATGTCGTTTCATGAAATCAACACGTTGAACTACAATACTCAACGTATCGACAACACCAAAGGCGTTGATTTATCGCTCTACGGCAATCTGGTAAAAGGCAAGAACTTTACGTGGCATTCGCAATTTACCTTTACCTACTACCGCGACTATTGTTCGCAACGCGACCCGTCCGAAATTCTGGACATCAATATGCCTGCCCGTTATGCTGATTTCAACGATGTATGGAGTTATGTTTCCGACGGACTGATTATGCCCGGCGAAACCGTTCCACACATGCCCGGTGCATTAGCCGGCAGTATCAAAATCAAAGATATTAACGGCTATCTCTACGATGCCGACGGCAATATGGTGCGCGATGCCGACGGTCGCCCGAAATATCTTGGCGAACCCGACGGGAAATTGGACAATGCCGATTTGGTAATGATTCACAACAAAACACCGATGCCGTTCAGCTGGTCGAACACCTTCACTTACAAAAATTTCGACTTGAATGTGTATTTATACGGAAAACTCAATGTGTATAAAAACACGGATTATTTGGTAAATGTCGCTTATGGACCCTACGAAGGCACCAATACCAATCCGTATTTTGCCGACCGTTTTACATGGAATAATACCACGGCAAAAATTCCCGCCTTTACACAAAATACAAGTTCCCAATGGGGCTATGCCGACTATTTTATGGAAGATGCATGGTTTATTCGACTCGATAATATTACATTGGGCTACACGTTGCCTAAAAACCTGACCAAAACATTTGCACAGTCGGTACGGTTCTACGGTGCGATGAAAAATATTCTAACCCTCACACCCTACAAGGGTTACGACCCCGAATACGATGTGTATATGTATCC
>BNWW01000091.1 GCA_025999115.1 Bacteroidia bacterium | reverse complement strand
GTCGGTGCCTGCCGGTGTTGTGCCCATTGCGTCCGCAAAACTGTCGCCTGTTCCGATTGCGAATTTAAGGAAACCCGACACGCCGGAAGCGTTGCCGGTGATGGTAACCGCCGCGCCGTCGGGTACGGTGAGCGTGCCGCCGCCGGCAGCGGTTAGGTTTGTGGTTCCGTTCCATCCGGTAGTGGCTGCAAATGCCGTAATCGGCGCAAAGGTGGTGCACATTAATAGTATAATGTACGCGAATGGCGTGGTAGAGACGCGATGCATCGCGTCTCTACGGTGCGTGGTGTGCGGGTTGTTTCCCGCGAATGTTGTTTTTTAGTCATTTTATTTTTCAATTTTTTTGTGAATTTATTATAATTATCGGATATTATACCTAATGTGAATTGCTAACGCGAGGGCTACGCCGTTCCCTACGGGAAATTATTGAGATGGAGAGCATCCATTTTCTATTGATATGTATGTCCTACGACAAACAACTTGCCCGTTAGGGCATACATATCAATAGAAAATGACATCCCACCCAAGCATTATAGCCCGTAGGGCTTTCATCAACTTGGAGCATTGTGTTTATTTGGAGCATTGTGTTTATTATGAATACTTTCCAAGTATTGAGCAAGCCATTGATCGAGAAACGCAATTAAAAAAATGGAGTAGGGTAAAAAAAGACTTATTGATTACACGTATGAATCCGCAATGGAACGATCTATGGGAAAAAATCAGAAAAATGATATACTAATTTTTATAGCACCGCAAAAAGATTTAGTCCCCAAATATAGGGATAATATAACTTAGGATAGATTACAAATTACCGATAAATATCTTTTCGATGTGTAGTATTGAGTGCCAATACAATACATTCTTCATCTTGAATGGCGCAAATAATTCGATAATTGCCCACACGGTAACGCCAAAGTCCTTTCAGATTGCTTACTAATGCTTTGCCGAATGCACGGGGATTTTCAGAACCATCAACATTTTTCTTCAAATACTTTAATATTTTTTGAGCATTTGCATTATCTATTTTATTGTTTGTATAATTCCGAAATAGGACGTGATTTTTTACCGCTTGCTAAATACTCTGCGTATGCCTGCTCTCCTATCATAGCATCATACGCATCTTCAGTATTTACCCCGATTGTGAATGGTATGCTGCCCGTTTCCGACACCTTGGCAAAAAACATTCTAATAGCAGTGGCACTATCCAACCCGAATAAATGGAAATAAGCCTCTGCTTTTTCTTTGATTACAGGGTCTATTCGTGCTTGTACTAATGCTGTTGACATACGCTTGTATTTAATATTGTGAATAATGTATGTTATCAGATGCAAAGATACAACATTTTTTTGATTTCCAAATTTTGTATTCTTTTTTGCCGTTAAACGGCTTTTGTCGCAATTTTATTTGTTGCCAAATGCATGCATGTTGTAAAATTTATTCGCTTTCGGCAAACAAATCATCGAGTGTTACTTCGTTTTGAATAATGTTGTAATAGTTGTTTTGCTTCACTCCAAAAGTGGTCAGCATAAGCAAATGTATTGCTTTGCGAGGCTGCATTTCCTGTCGAAAAACCTCCATCTTTTCACGCAATTTTTCTTCGTAATCTTTTGTAATTGCGTATGGTATCTTTGAGTATTTTATTTCACAGAGATTGATTATATTGTCGGCACGGTCTAAAAGTAAATCAATTTGCACATTTTGTTCAGCGTTATTGCTGCGCCAAGCATACTCTGATGATTGAACACCCAAAACTTCAAGTTTTTTCTTAATTTCTCTGACGTGCAACAAGCAAAGAATTTCAAACGAAAGTCCCGCCCAAGTATTGTGTCGGGCTGTATTTAGGGTGTTTGTCCAAAATTTTTCATCTCTAAAATTGTTTTTGTGCATAAAATAATAATAAAACAGCGTGAAAGAATCAATCAGTTGATAGATAATTTCTGTTTTTTTGGTCGGTTGCGAATAAGAACGAATAAAACCACTGTATTCCAAATTGTTAAGAATGGTTGTGATTTTGTTTCCACTTTTCATTTTTGCCTTTTCCAGTATCTCTTTGCGGGTTAAACCATTACGATTTGAACTTAAAATTTCAACCATTTTTTCGTAATTTTCTGCGTGGTCAAACAGCGACACAAATAAATTTTGAAACTCTTTTTTTAATTCTGCGTTTTTACTAAAAAGTATATTATCAATGTTTTGCGATACGCCTTTTCCTTGCTTTAATTTATCTAAATAAAAAGGTATGCCGCCCATAATCATATAAATTTCAGCAATTTGATAGTGTGTCCAATGAATTTTTTTTGATTTTAAAAAAAGTTCTGTTTCGTGCAGGGTAAAAGGGAGAAGTTCAATTGTGGCAGTAATTCTGTCGTACAATCCGCCGTGATTATTGATAAGATTTTTAACAATCCACGAAGTTGCCGAACCGCAGACAATCAGCATTATATCGCGTTTTGAGCAAGCCCAACCATTCCAAAAATGTTCTAATGCGGTTAGAAATCCCGATTTGTGAGTATCAAGCCAAGAAATTTCGTCAATAAAAACAACCTTTCGCTTTTTCGTAGAATTTTGCAACAATGCAATCAGTTGTTCAAACGCTTCCAACCACGATTTTGGCACAGAAAATTCCTTATCTGACGCTCGTTTAAGCGTAAAATGAAAGTTCATTAACTGCTCATTCAAACTTCCTTTTGCCAATCCTGCAAGGTCGAAAACGAACTCTTTTTCAAGCAATTCACGCACAAGAAAGGTTTTACCAACCCGCCGTCTGCCATAAATAGCAACAAATTCGGATTTATTGGATTGGTATAAATCTTGCAACTTATTGATTTCAAGTTTTCTGCCAATAATTTTTCTATTCATATCAAAAATTTATTAATGCCACAAAGGTACAAAAACTATTCAATATGGCAAAATATAATCTTATTAGTTGCCAAAGTGCATTATTTTTGGTAAATTTGGCAACTAATAATGATTGATAATAAATAAGTTCTTTCAAGTGTCGCCTAACGTCTCGGCGGCTTTACGGTATCCGCCGGGATTGATGCGGTATTTTTCCTGAAAGAGGCGGGAAAAGGTGCGGTAGGTATTGAAGCTACACGTGCAGCGATGTCTTCGGCTTGTTTATTGGCATCACTGTTGGCATCAAATAAGCCTGAATTTGTAGTGGTTTATGGTCGTAGAAGGGTTGGTAAAACCTTCTTAATCAAAGAGTTTTTCAATAATGATTTTGCGTTTTATCATACAGGTTTGGCTAACAGTAATGCCAAAAAACAACTGCGAAATTTTCAACAATCGCTCAATTTGTACGGGAAAATGCACTACCCAAAATCGGATAATTGGTTCGATGCTTTCTCGCAGTTGAGGCATTTGCTCGCAGTTAACAAAACTGACAAAAAACAGGTGGTTTTTATTGACGAAGCGCCTTGGTTGGATACGCAGCGGTCGGATTTTGTGGCGGCTTTGGAACATTTTTGGAACTCATGGGCTTCGTCGCAGCCCCATATTATACTGATTTTGTGCGGGTCGGCTACCTCGTGGATTATCAACAAAATTCTGAAAAATCACGGCGGATTGCACAATCGAGTTACGCAAAAATTTCTGTTGGAACCGTATACGCTTGCCGAGTGTGAAAGTTTTTTCCGGGAAAGCAATATCGAAGCCGAAAGGCATGAAATCCTTGAATATTAGGCTAAATCTTTTTTTGCGGTGCTATAAAAAATTGAGCCGTTTAACGATTAGCGGGAGATGTCTCGGCTACGCTCAACATAACGATACCCGGGGGAAAAACAAAAAAGATTCCCGTAATTTAATAACCCATATCCTTTTAATCATTAAAAAAATAACTACTTTTGCAGAAATTTATTTCCATAAAAAAATGAAACAAATTTGTATTGCCCTGTTTTGCATCAGTTTGGTTCTTCCTGCGCAAAGTCAAACCAACGAATCGAATCTCCAACGCGAACTCACTTTGGATAAAGAATATACACCCGAGTTGCGCGATGCCGACAAGTTGAACCAAGTGCCGGAAGTGAAAACGCCGGAAGCACCGAAAACTCACGCCGAATATTCCAATTATACTTTGGATTGCAATATTCCGCCTTATTTTCAGGCAATGAAAGCAAAAAACTATTTTACGGATTATAAAACTTCCGGAAAACGCGGTTATTTGGATTTGGGAATCGGTACACTCTTCAATTTCGACGGCGACGCAGGCTATCAAATATTAAATTCTCCGGAAAATCAATTGAGTGTGTTTGCTTCACGCCGTTCGAGCAGTAGCAAAGTGTATTATATGCAGGCTGATGAGAACAATACAATGAAAATCAACGATAATTTATTGGGAATTGATTTTTGGCAAAAATGGAAAAAATTAAAACTTTCGGCCGATGCACAATATGCTTATTTCGGATTTAACGATTACGGTTATACACTATCTTCCACTCCTCCTGATAAAAATCGAGTCAACCAACGTTTTCTGATTCACACAGGTATGGAATCCATCCATGCAGAGCGGCTCACATTCAAAGCTAATTTGAGTTATTCGCAACTCCGTCAGAAACATCCGGTAGAAAATATTTTAAGTTATGGAACAGAAAATCGAATCGTGGCTGATTTCGATGTTTTTAGCGAATGGTTGGGCATAGTCGGAGCGGTTAAATCCTGTCAATATCAATTGCCAACCTCTGGAACGTATTTTCATGATTATGCCGATTATGCCACTTTATCCGCCACACCTTACGTTAAATTTGAAGGTGATGTATGGGATACACAATTAGGAGCAACGTTTGATTGGCAAGTGGGCGAAGAAAAAGATTTTGTTGTGGCTCCGGCCATCCGGTTCAATTGGCGACCGGTCGATAGCTTCCGTATCTATTTGAAAGCAACCGGTGGAATAAAAGATAACAGCAATTATATCAATAAATTAGAAAACAGATACAGCGATCCGAATTACCGCACGAAAGACAGTAAAATTCCGTTGGATGCCGTAGCCGGATTGTCCTTTTCTCCGCTGGCCAACCTCGGCGTATCATTTTTTATCGGCAACGCTTGGATAAACGACGAACATTTTTTCAAAGATTTACCCATGCGACCGCAATACGACAATGTTTCCCTGTCGAAAATCGGAGGTTCCGTCCGTTACGATTATCAAGGATTTTGGGATTGCAGCGTTGATTTACAATACAACCATTGGAATATGAACCGTTTATCCGAAGCTTGGCATAAACCTGCATTCATCGGAAATGCTGCTTTCGGAATCAATATTCCACATCTGCCTTTGCGATTCGATTTAAATTATCACCTCGAAGCAGGAAGAAAAGCGTATGATGTCGCCGGCAGTTTCTCATCATTGTCCGGAGTATATAACGAAACAATGAAAAACATCAACGATATATCATTATCAGCTAATTACATATTAAACCCTACCGTATCGTTTTTCGCAAAAGCCAACAATCTTTTGTTCCAAAAATACGATATTTGGTACGGTTATCCGGCGCAAAATTTTAATTTTATGGCGGGTGCATCCATAAAGTTTTAAAGTTTTTACTACCTTTGCCCGCTCAAACGATTGAAAACAGGAAAAATGCAGAAAAATTTAGTTATCGTAGAATCTCCGGCGAAAGCGAAAACCATCGAAAAATTTTTGGGAAACGACTTCAACGTGTTGTCAAGTTACGGCCATATCCGCGACCTGAAAGAAAAAGGTCTGGGTGTAGATGTGGCCGACCATTTCAAACCCGACTATGTCATTTCGCCCGATAAAGCCGAATTAGTCAAAAAATTGAAAAAAGCCTCCAAAGAAGCCGAAACGGTTTGGCTCGCTTCCGATGAAGACCGCGAAGGAGAAGCCATTGCTTGGCACTTATATACCGTTCTCGGATTGGAAGAAAAAAACTCGAAACGCATTGTGTTTCATGAAATTACCAAACCGGCGATTTTGAATGCCATTGAAAATCCGCGAAAAATAGACTTGAATCTGGTAAACGCACAACAAGCCCGCCGTGTATTAGATCGCATTGTGGGTTTTGAACTTTCGCCCATTCTTTGGAAAAAAATCATGCCTTCGCTCTCTGCCGGTCGTGTGCAATCGGTTGCCGTGCGCCTGATTGTGGAACGCGAACGCGAAATCAATCAATTCAATGCCGAAGCGTTTTTCCGTGTCAATGCGTTGTTCCTTTTGCCCGGCGGAAAATCAATCGTCAAAGCCGAATTAAATAAAAAATTTGTCACCGAAGCCGAAGCGCAAGCCTTTTTGGAAAGTCTGAAAAACGCCGTCTTCACGATAGAAGACATTAGCACGCGACCGGGCAAGAAATCGCCGGCGCCGCCTTTCACGACTTCCACTCTGCAACAGGAAGCCGCCCGCAAAATCGGGTTCAGCGTATCGCAAACCATGGCCATCGCGCAACGGCTCTATGAAGCGGGATTGATTACTTATATGCGTACCGACTCGTTAAATCTTTCGACTTTGGCATTGAATGCCTCAAAAAAGGAAATTACCGGCGAATTTGGAGAAAAATACGTCAAAATCCGCCAATACCACACGAAAACGAAAGGCGCACAGGAAGCTCACGAAGCCATTCGTCCCACCTACATGAATAATCGCACAGTGGAAGGAAGCGACCAAGAACAAAAACTCTATAAATTAATCTGGGAACGCACATTAGCTTCCCAAATGGCCGACGCAGAACTCGAACGCACAACCGTAAACATCGCTATCAGCGGCAAACCGGTCGAAAAATTCTTGGTACAAGGCGAAGTCATCAAATTCGACGGTTTTTTGCGTGTATATCTCGAAGATACCGACGACGAAACGAATGA
>BNWW01000090.1 GCA_025999115.1 Bacteroidia bacterium | reverse complement strand
ATATGACACATTCATTAATGAGAGATATCGAATCGGGATCTAAAAGCGCTTTGCTCAAAGTCGATATAATAAGGTATTACATTAACTTTGGAGAAACTACCTTAACCGATTTGGGCAAAGAAATGAATTTAAGTATCCCAACAATAACCAAGCTTATTGGCGAACTGATTGAAGACGGCTTTGTGATGGATTTCGGCAAACAGGAAACCAACGGCGGCCGGCGACCGAATGTTTACGGATTGAATACGGATTCCGGTTATTTTGTCGGGGTCGATATTAAACGTTTCCAAGTCAATATCGGTTTAATGAATTTTAAGGGCGATATGGTCGTATCAAAACACAATATCCCTTTTTCCTACGAAAATACCGCCGAAAATTTTGATAAATTCTGCACATTAGTCAACGAATTTATCCGGGATGTTCCGGTTCCCAAATCCAAAATTTTAAGTGTCGGCATCAATATTTCGGGGCGCGTCAATACCGAAACGGGACACAGTTACAGTCTATATTATTTAGATGAGCGACCGCTGACCGATATTCTACAGGAAAAAATCGGTTTGCACGTAACGATTGACAACGATTCCCGAGCAATGGCTTACGGCGAATACATGAAAGGAGTGGAGAAAAACATTCAAAATATGTTGTTCATCAATGTGAGTTGGGGCTTGGGTATGGGTATGATTATCGATGGCAAACTCTATTATGGAAAATCGGGGTTTTCCGGAGAATTTGGCCACATGAGCGTTTTCGACAACGAATTTCTCTGTCATTGCGGCAAAAAAGGCTGTTTGGAAACCAAAGCTTCCGGTTCGTATATTTATCGCCGTTTTTTTGAAAAAATTGAAGAAGGAAATTCTTCCATATTGGAAGGGAACTCTTCTATTTTGGAAGGAAGTTCATCTATACTGAAAAAGAAAATCAGCAAAGGCGATACCATTGTTCTGGAAGATATTTTGGATGCGGCATTGAAAGAAGATATTTTGTCGATCGAATTGGTGGAAGAAGTTGGCTTTACTTTGGGAAAATATTTAGCCGGATTAATCAATATTTTTAATCCCGAATTAGTCATTATCGGAGGGACGGTTGCCCGCACAGGCGATTATCTCCTGTTTCCGATTAAAAGCGCCATCAAGAAGTATTCATTAAACATGATTAATAAAGACACCGTCGTCCGTTCGTCGAAATTGGGAGAAAATACCGGTTTAATCGGCGCTTGTATGCTTACCCGGAATAAATTTTTGAGATTTGAGTAAAATTTGCATCACAAAAAAACAAATATAAAGATGAATAAAGTGAATATTTTTCTGATTCCGGTTTTGACAATCTTTTTGTCAATCCACTTGCAAGCCGCTGATTATCCGATTATTCCGTATCCGCAGCAATTAACGCCGCAAAAAGGCTACTTTACGTTAGATAATCAAACGAACATCGTTTCGGACGATTTTTCAGAAGAGGAAATAAAAGCCATTGCCGGTTCGTGGCCGGTGGAAATAATCACAACGCCCGGATTTTCAGGAAAAAAAGCGATAATATTGCAGCACAACAATAAAATCGACCATCCCGAAGCCTATACAATGGATATTTCCACCCAAAAAATCCTGATTCAGGCCAATTCGCCCAAAGGCTGTTTTTATGCGATGCAAACGCTCCGTCAATTGTTGTCGCCGCAATTCGACCTGAATAAAGCGCCGGTTTCGATTCCCTGTTGCAAGATAAAAGATCATCCGAAATACGGCTATCGCGGAATGCACTTGGATGTATGCCGTCATTTCGCGCCGGTGGAAGAAATCAAAACGTTAATAGACCAAATCTCCTTCCTCAAAATCAACACGTTTCATTGGCATTTGACCGATGATCAAGGTTGGCGCATCGAAATCAAAAAATATCCCTTACTCACGCAAACCGGCGCATATCGCAATCGAACCATCATCGGTCATCCCCGCCGGGATATTCCGCATAAATTCGATCAAACCGTTTACGGCGGATTTTATACGCAGGAACAGATTCGCGAAGTAGTGGAATATGCCGCGTCCAAATTCGTAGATGTTTTGCCTGAAATCGAAATGCCCGGTCATGCCATGGCGGCTTTGGCGGCTTATCCGCAATATTCCTGTTCAGGCGGGCCGTTTGAAGTAGCCGGCACGTGGGGCGTTTTCAACGATGTTTTTTGTCCCAAAGATTCGACTTTTATTTTTCTGCAAAATATTCTCGACGAGGTAATTGCACTTTTCCCCTACCCTTATATCCATGTCGGCGGCGATGAATGTCCGGTTATCCGTTGGAAAAATTGCGTCCATTGTCAGAAACGGATTGCGGAAGAAGGTCTGAAAGACGAACATGAATTGGAGGACTATTTTGTCCGCCGTATCGAAAATTATTTGAAGGAAAAAGGCAAGAAAATAGTCGGTTGGGAAGAAATATTGAATCCCAATTTAAATCCGACGAGCCGGATTATGTCATGGAGAGGCGAAAAAACCGGCATCAAAGCATCTAAAATGGGTTATGATGTGATTATGACGCCCGACACTTACCTCTATCTCGATTATCACCAATCGAAATCGGATTCGTTGAAAATCGGACCTTATTTACCGGTCGAAAAAGTTTATTCCTATAATCCGGCATCCGATAGTTTGAATAAGGAAGAAGCAAAACATATTGCCGGCGTGCAAGCCAATGTATGGACGGAATATATGTCTACACCCCAACGCCGGCAAGAAATGATTTTTCCCCGCATCGCCGCTCTGTCCGAAATCGCGTGGTTGGATGCGAATTTCAAAGATTATGAGCGCTTTTCTCAAAACCTGAAGCAATATATGCAACAAGTTCAATCAATTAATAAAATAACAAATTTAAATCATTATGGAGTACAACACTGAAAGTCAGGTAGAGAAGTATTTCCGTGAATCGGATCCCTTCTTCGAAACAAGTTCCTTATTGCGTAAAATCCCCACCATTACGGTAGATAATTACGTCATTCTCGGTCAATTAACCGCTTTACGGTTTTTGGAATGGGTTTGCCTCAATCCGGGAGGAATCGTGGCCTTGCCCACCGGAAAAACGCCCGAATTTTTCATCAAATGGATGCAATATTATTTGGAAAACTGGGAAAAGGAATCCAACGGCGGCATTTTGGAAAAAGTAGGTTTGAAAGGAATCAAACCGGATTTTAGTTCCCTCTATTTCTTCCAGTTAGACGAATTTTTCCCGATTAATCCCGAACACGAACGCTCGTTTTCCCACTTCGTGAAGAAATTTTACATCGACGGTTTCGGTTTCGATTACGCTAAAACTCGTTTAATCAACACTTGTTTTCTGAACGAAACGCAACAGCGGATTTTGGGCAATATCCGCTCAATGGAAGATTTGTTTGCCGACGGAATTGACCTTTCGCTTCGCATCAAAAAACCCACCTTGGAATTGGAAATCCAACGCAAAAAAGCCATCCGTTTATTCGACGAATTTTGCCAATCTTACGAAGAGGAAATTCGCAATCTGGGTGGTATCGGCTTCTTCTTGGGCGGCATCGGCCCCGACGGACACATCGCGTTCAATATCGCCGGTTCGAGCCATTTTTCACATACCCGGTTGACCGGACTGAATTACGAAACCGAAGCTACCGCCGCAACCGATTTAGGCGGCATCGAGCAAATCCGGAAAAAAGCGGTCATCACCATGGGATTGGAAACCATCACGTACAACCCCGATACTGTGGCAATTATCATGGCTGCCGGACAATCCAAATCGCAAGTGGCCACCAACGCCATTCAAAAAGAGGCGCAATTGCTTTATCCCGCCACAGCATTGCACAAATTGCCGAATGCCCGTTTCTTCATTACCCGAAGCGCAACTTCCGAATTGGAATTGTCGGCCAAATCCATCGAAACACTCTACAAGAAAAAGATTTTAGCGCCGGAATATCCGCAAAAATTAATTGTGGACGCTTGTCTGAAAAACCATGTAGAATTGCAAAAAGCTTCTATCGAACTGCAAACCAAAGACGAAAAATTGCAGTTGGCGAAAACCATCAGCGGAACGGCCACCAACAAACTGCTTACCAAGACGTATGCCGAAATCGACCAAAAAATTACACTTGGCTTGGAAAACATCAAAGACCAACGTTTCCTGCGTACCGGCCCGCATCACGACGATATTGAATTGGCTTATTTCCCGCTATTGCATCATTTGGTACGTTCGAAAGACAACGACAATTACTTTGTGTATTGCACCAGCGGATTTACTTCGGTAACCAATATCTACCTCCAATCCTGCTTCGAATCTTTGGGAAACAACCTCGACTGCGGACAATTGGATTACGCATTAGGCTACGCCAACTTGTTTAATCCCAACAAGGCGCAGGACGATATTACCGGTTATCTGCAAGGCATTGCACATCAAAACAAGGAAAAACAGTCGCTGTTTGTAAGCGCGCGCCTGGCAAGAAACATCGCGGCGCATTTAGGCGCCCAAAGCGTGGAAACCGTGCAAAATTTCATTCACGAAAACATCACGCTCATCAGCAAATTGGAAGCCGGACGGACGGAACCGGAAATCATCCACACCTTCAAAGGTTGGTTGCGCGAATTTGAAGCGGAATTGGTTTGGGCGCATTTCGGTATCGGTAAAGACCGCGTACATCACTTGCGATTGCCGTTCTATTCGGCCGATATTTTCCCGCAATATCCCGATTTCGACAAAGATGTGGTGCCTATTCTCAATCTGTTGCAAAAAATCCGTCCGACGACTATTACATTGGCGCTCGACCCCGAAGGTAGCGGCCCCGATACGCACTTTAAAACGCTCATCGCATTAAGCGAAGCGATTGATAAATATGCGGCCGAATTTCCGAAAATTCCGTTGCAAATCTGGGGCTACCGCAATGTTTGGTCGCGCTTCAAAATCCATGAAGCCAACCGGATCGTGCCGGTTTCGCTCAACTCGTTCGCCGTGTTACACAATATGTTTAACGCTTGTTTTTTGAGTCAACGCTCGGCCTCATTCCCCAGTTACGAATACGACGGAAGTTTCAGCGAACTGGCGCAACGGGTATGGGTGCAACAACACGAAGACTTGACTCAATTGATGGGACAGGATTATTTCTATGCTTCCGACAACCCGATGAAACGACGCAGTTACGGAGCTATCTATCTGAAAACCATGAACTACAAGGAATTTTCGGAATACATGAAACCAGTTCGCCGACTGCTCACGTTAAAAGACAGTTTGACAAAGTAATTGATATAAACGAAGAGACAAATGAAGAAATTAATAGCAGGAATCGACATCGGCGGCACCAATACCGCTTTTGGTTTGGTGGACGATGCGGGAACCGTCCACGCGGAAGGAATCATTTCGACGTGCAAATACATCGATTTTGATATTTATTTGCAAGCTTTACGCGATGCAATCAATCAATTAATCGACAAAGCGGAGGAATCGTTTGAATTGGCCGGAATCGGTATCGGCGCGCCCAACGGGAACTATTACACGGGCTGCATTGAATTTGCGCCCAATCTGCCGTGGGTAGGCGTATTGCCGTTGGTAGAAAAACTGTCGGCGCTCGTCCCCAACATTCCCATTGTGCTGACCAACGACGCCAACGCTGCAGCCATCGGCGAAATGATCTACGGCGACGCCAAAGGAATGAAAAACTTTGCCGTCATCACGCTGGGAACCGGATTGGGAAGCGGAATCGTTGTAAACGGCGAAATCCTCTACGGCCACGACGGTTACGCCGGCGAATTGGGACACACCATTGCTTCGATCAATGGACGCGAATGTGGTTGCGGGCGCTGCGGCTGTCTGGAAACCTACGCTTCGGCCACAGGTATCAAACGCACCGTTTACAAATTGTTAGCCGACCACGCTGCCGACAGTGAACTGAAAAACATCAGCTACAATGAACTCTCGGCCGAAATGATTTGTACGGCAGCCATCAACGGCGACACCATTGCCAGAGAAGCTTTTGCCCACACCGGAGAACACTTGGGACGGGCTTTGGCCAATTTGGTGGCCATCACTTCGCCCGAAGCGATTTTCCTGTTTGGAGGATTGGTAAAAGCCGGAAAATACATTCTCGAACCGACGAAAAAGGCAATGGAAGAAAATTTATTGAAATTCTGGCAAGGGAAAATTAAACTGCTATTGTCGGGGCTGAATGAGAAAAATGCGGCGGTGTTGGGAGCGGCGGCATTAGTTTCGTCAGAAACTATTACCTCGTCTTGAACCAATTTGTGTTGTTTCCGGCAATGAGTTGCACCAAACCATTTCCTTTTAGGAAATGGTTTGCCGGCAATTGATTACGGCAATCGTCATCGAAGGTATAACTGATGGCTGCTTCGGTAAAACCTGCCCATGTAGCCACTTCGTAAGGCGCATCAATGTGCTGTGAATAGGATTTTGTAGCGATACAAATCGTTAATGCAAGAAATAAAATGTACTTTTTCATTTTTTAATTGTTGGATTGACAGGTAAAAACAGCACGGCATCGACGGCAACTATCCCGTCTGCGCCTTCGTTGGAAATTTCCACGGATGCGTTTTTCCCTTGGTTTAAATGATAGTGTCCTAATTTTACCCATTCGCCCTTGGTTTGTCCTTCTACTTGAACTTCGCTTTGCCGGATGAGTGTTTTTACGCTTGTTTTTCCATCAAACAGTGTGATAGTTGTAATGGAAGAACCGCCGTCTAACTTCGGATAATAAATATACACTTCGTAATCGCCTACATGCTGAATATTGGGGATCAGCAGCAAAACCATGTGTTTATGAAAGGCGCATAGCGCCAACATCTTTGTAGCCGTGTGCGTAAGCGCACGGTAATAAGGGCATACACAAACCCATAGCAGCGTAGCTGCGACACTTTTATT
>BNWW01000089.1 GCA_025999115.1 Bacteroidia bacterium | reverse complement strand
ACAACCCGTCCAATGCGTATCCGAGAGCTACCTCTTCACTGGTTGACGCAGGCTTAGACAGCCGTTTCATAGAAGACGGATCTTTCCTTCGCCTCAAAAATATCACCATCGGCTATACCCTGCCGTTGAAGATACAGCGGGCTAATTCGCTGAAAATCAGAATTTTCACTTCTGCACAAAATCTTTTTACGCTAACAAAATACCGGGGATATGATCCGGAAATAGCCGGCGGCATCGACTTGGGCGTATATCCATCGGCAAGAACTTTTTCTTTCGGAGCGGAAATCTCATTCTAAACCGGTTGATTTTATATTACAAACAGATATTATTATTTTAAATCATTATTAATTATTTATTTTTGAATTTATGAAACGTTTATTTTTTGTCTTAGGACTTGCCGTTGCCCTCTTTGCGTGCAACGATGAAACAACTAACACGGGTGAAATTCCCGCAGACGATCCGGGAACACCAACCGACACGATCCCCGCGCCTGTGCCGAATCTTGTTAATTCCGACGCTGATGCGCTTGCGCTCGCTCAGGCCGGTTTTACCTCTTGGAAATCTATCAGTGCCTCGGTGGCGTTTGTGTACGAAGTGGCAACAGATGGAGCCAACAGTTTTGAAGGTGGCGAATCGGCAGGCGGTCCCCTGATCAGCAAGTTTACGATCACTCCGACTAACAGTTACACAGTGAAATTGTACAATGCTTTCTACAGCGCCATCACCAATGCCAATAAGGCAATTGACGCCATTGAGCCGGTACCGGCCGCAGCAAAAGTTTCGGGTGATATCGTGCTAACTACGGCCGCCAAAGACAAAGCCATCGCCAATGCCAAGTTTATTCGGGCTTTGTCGTACTGGTATCTGGTGCGTTCCTACGGAAAAGTACCCTTGTTCCTCCATGCAGAAGACGCCAAAGATGCTCCTCGCGCTGCCATTGACGACATCTATACACAAATCGTGAATGACTTGGAAGAAGCCGTACCGGGATTGCCTCTTACTTCCAACTTCAAATCACAACCCAGTAAATATTCGGCCAAGGGCCTTTTGTCGAGCGTTTACCTGAGTTGGGCGTATGCGAAAGAGGCTGTGAACTCCAACTATTTGGAAAAAGTGGTAGAATTTGCCACCGAAGTCATCGAGAGCGGCGATTTTTCGCTTATTGAAGATGTTTCCAGAAACGTAGGTCGCTACAACAAAAATGGACCGGAATTGCTTTTTGTCTTCAATCACGAATTTGGAGCAACCGGTCGCGACGGTGGCAATCACCAGTCGCACTGTTCCTTTACTTTCGCCTTCGACTATTCGGAAGAATATCACATGGGGCTATCGGACATGGAACTTTACAACCGCTGGGACGACAAAGACCAACGCAAGGAGTACAACTATCCTTCCCAATTGTTTAATGCAGACGATCGTACCTTGTGGACATTTCTGCCTCCCCAAACCTATCCTCCTTTCGGAAAAGGAATCGACAGAAGTTATGAACGCGGACCGAACGACTCTCCCTACGAACGCGATTTCGACCGTGTAGAACTCCGTTTGGCAGAAATCATCCTCAATAAGGCCGAAGCGCTCATCGACTTGAATCGTGTACCCGAAGGCATCCAAACGCTCAACTTGATTCGCCGTCGCGCTTATTTCTATCAGCCCGATCCGGCCGCATTCGACTTATCCTCTTCATTGACAAAAGATCAGGCCACCGATGCTTTGAGGTTAGAACGCGAACACGAATTTATTTACGAAAGCAAACACTGGTTTGACCTCACTCGTTGGAGAACTTTGATACAAACCGTCAAAAGCGTAGAAAACTGGGCGGCTTACAAACAATATACCGATCTGAATGCTGCCGGTATCCCGAATATCATCAAGCACAATCTGCAACACCTGCACGAAAAAGTGAAAAACGTGGGTATTCAGCATTACCTCTTCCCGTTGCCGAAAACCGCATTGGACGGCAATCCCAATTTGACGCAAAACTACGGTTACGACAGTTACAATCATCCCGTAGAAGCTAAATTCAACGAAAGTATTTATAAATAAAATTCATTAAATTGTATATCAAAATGAAAAAGTTTTTTTTATTCTCAACAGCTATTCTCGCCCTGCTGCTCACTGGCGCTTGCAATGAGAACAACAACGAAGATATCATAGAACCGCCCGTAGAAGAACCGACAGGGGAGCCGGAGGAACTTTCTATCGCAATCACTCCACAAGGGGGAAAAACGGACTATAGCGTAGGCGAATCCGCCAGCATTACCATCGACGTTCAAGGAAGTGCGAAAGAAGTAAAACTGTACTTCGACAACGCAGTAGAAGGCACGAAAACCGCAGCCCCCTACACCTTCTCCATTGCAGCTTCCAAACTCACTCGCGGAGGACACTCGATCAAGGCTGAAGCGAATTTCGCAGATACCACGATTGTACGGGAATTGGCCATCGCCGTTCTGGGAAGCGATGAAGGTCCTAACGAAGTGAGTTTCTCCGACGGAAAATTGCCCGCCAAATGGACTACATCGGGATGGACGGCCACTACCACCGACAAACAAAACGACACGTACTCCTTTACCACCACTACAAATGGAGCAACCATTCAGACAAGCAAAGCGACGGGTACCGCTAATGGCTACCTCGAGTTTTACGTCAAAGGCGCCGGTGTATTGAAATTTTATGTCAACGACAACGTAGTAGGTAAAATTATCAATCTGTCGGCGACCAAGTGGGTGAAACACGCAGCCGTATTGGATCCGGGAATCTACAATTTCAAATGGGAATTTTTGACAAGCGTTACCAAGTCTATTGCAAGCGGCGATTCCGTGATTACTTACAATTCAGCCAATGTTTTCATTGACGGTATTACCTTCAAACAAGCGTCGGCGCCTGTTGCAGGAGAATATTATCGCGGAGGTGTTGTTACTCAGATTTTGAACAATGGCCGGCGGGTCCTCATTGCCGCTCCGGAAGATTATCCTACATGGCTCACATTCTCCGGTCGTTATCCCAACGGAGAGAGTGGCCCGCAAGTACCGGGAAGTTTCTCAAAAACCGGACCGGAAAACACGGCTGCCATCATCAAAGCATACGATGCACTGGATCCGAGCGGAGGCAAATACGCTGCCAAAATCATCGATAATTATGTTTATAACGGACTGGATGACTGGTTTTTGCCGAATATCGACGAACTGCTTGCTTTCGTTGATCAACGCGACCTCATCGGTGGTTTCAATAATTTGGATGTGAAATATTGGAGTTCCACTTCTTCATCCGCCCACGTGAATATGTATATGGCCGAAAGACCGGAAGCCAACCGTAAATACGCCAATACATCGCAGTATCAGCCACACAATATCAGACCGTTTAGACATGTTGTTCTAAATTAATTTTAGACACATAAAATCATTCACAATGCCCTATCTCTCTATATAAATTGGAAAGGTAGGGTATTTTACGAAAAAAAGCAAAACGTATCCTTTGTTTCTCAAAAATTATTCCTAAATTTGCAGCCGTTTTGCGAATAAGCGAAACGAAACCGGTTTTTAGAGAGAAAATGGCTCTTTTCTAAAAACATATTAATAAATTCAATTAAACAATAAAATTAAAAAAATGAGTTCGAGCCAAAAAATCAGAATTAAATTGAAGTCCTACGACTACAATTTGGTGGATAAATCCGCCGAAAAGATTGTGAAAACAGTGAAAGGCACCGCCGATTTCGTAAGCGGTCCGATTCCTCTGCCGACACACAAACGTATTTTCACGGTAAACCGTTCGACGTTCGTAAACAAAAAATCGCGCGAGCAATTTGAGTTGGCAGCTTACAAACGTTTGATCGACATCTACACATCAACCACCAAAACGGTGGATGCTTTGATGAAATTGGATTTGCCGAGCGGAGTGGAAGTGGAAATCAAAGTATAAGCAAACAATTTTTGTTGTTATAAAATTAGCCGCAATGTTATTCAACCCACATTGCGGTTTTTATTATTTTGTAGTTTTACCTTTTTCTACTATCTTTGCAGAGAAATTCAGATGTTATCAACGCAATGATTTATATCAAAAACAATCAGTGAATATGAAAAACTTTTTCAAAATTGTTATCCTTTTCTTGATTGTATTCAATTTTCGGATACCGGGATTGTATAATTCGGTATTTGTCGCCATCGTTTTAGTGTCGATATATTACATCTTTATTCGCCGGTCGATTCCCCTCACTTATTTTCCATTGCGGTATAATGCCGTTATTTTGATTGGAACGGCGTGCATGATTTTCTTGGCTTATATAATTCCTTTTTTACATGAATCATATTTAGAAAATGTGATTTTTAAGCGCTTTTGCATCATCTTGCTTATGCTAATAGCATTAGTGTATGCACTTCCATTATTGATTGAGAACAAACGCCATGCTTTTGAGGAAACCATTGTCCTTTTATGCTATACCTTTGCTTTGCAAGGGTTTATTCATTTATGTGGCTATATATTTGAACCGGTAGGAGAACTTATCATGACTATTCACGGACCGGAATTCCAAGCTTTCATCAACGACCCCGAACGGAATATTGATATATTCAGAGGATATGCTTTATGTGGAAGTATTTTTTTCGAACTTCCTGCTACCTACGGTCTTGTCTGTATTTTATTTTTCCGGTTACAATTGGAAGAAAATCAAACGTATCTGACCGGTTATAAAAGTTTTGTCGTCATCCTTTTGATAATGACCGGCATTATGCTCTCCGGAAGAACCGGCTTTATCGGATTTTTTTGCGGACTTGCCTATTACCTCTTTTATTTGTTTGAAAAAAAGAAAGCGCTCATGAATACGATATGGAAATTAGGTGTCGTATTTACGCTGTTACTTCTTTTGTTTTACCTTATCTTTCCGGCAAAAATACAACAATCGCTCATCGAAGATGTTTTCCCTTTTGCCTTTGAGTTTTATTACAATTACGAAGAAACAGGTTCCTTATCTACCAGTTCTACCGATGATTTGCAAAAAAATCACTGGTTTTACATAGAAGACGACATTTTGTTGAAAGGAGAAGGTCTTCCTTCGGCATACGACAGTTCACGCCACGGCGGATCGGATGCAGGATATGTTAATTCGATTGTTTTCGGAGGGATTCTCTGGCTTATTTGTTTAATTATTTATCAAGCGTTGTATTTTATAAGTCCGTTGACCGTAGCCGGAGGCGTTCGTTCCAAAAGTACGAAACAAGATGCATTCTGTTTTTTGGTTTTATTTCTTTATCTGTTTATTTTACATTATAAAGCGCCTACCATAGGCACCATTCATAGTGTAGAAACGGTACTGTTTTTTATGGGAGCAAGTTATTTGATCAAGTATTATACAACAGAAAATTTAGAGAGTTAAGTTCTATATTATGATTTTTAATTCGTTTACAAATACCATGAAAATTGTCTATTTATTACCGGGCGGGCTTTTCAATTCCGGCGGAATGGAGCGAGTAGTATCTATCAAAGCGAATTATCTGGCGGAAAAGGTGGGATATGACGTTTCGATTATTACGGCCGACCAGATGGGACGCCCCGTTTTTTATCCTATCTCCGATAAAATCCATTTGTATCATTTGGATATTAATTTCATCGACCGGTTCGGTCAGGAATCCTATCTCCAAAAGTTGATTTCCCGTTGGGGAAAAGTAAGAGCCTACAAAAAACAAATCAGCCGTTTGCTGATGGAGATTCGACCGGATATAACCATCTCCACTTTGGGAGGATGGGATATCGGTTTTATCAACCGGTTGAAAGACGGAAGCATCAAGACCGGCGAATTGCACTTTACCGGAAATTATCGACAACTGATGGCGCGTAAACTTTCAAACGCTTTTATTCCTAACTTGGTGGCAAAATGGCGGACATATACATTTAAAACCAAATGTATGCAACTTTCCCGTTTGGTTGTTTTGACATCCGAAGAAAAATCGTTTTGGAAAAATCAAAAGAACATATCGGTCATTCCCAATCCGCTTCTCTTTATCCCTTCCCAATCGGCCACGTTGCAACCGAAACGGGCGATTGCGATCGGGCGATTAGTTTATGAAAAAGGATTTGACCAATTAATCGAAATTTGGCAAACCGTTTTCCAACAGCGTCCGGATTGGACACTTTCTATTTTCGGAAGCGGCAATCAAAAGCAATTTCTACTCGACTTGATTCATCAACAAGGTCTGGAATCGGTTATAACCATTCAGGATCCGGTAAAAGATATTCATGCTCAATTGATGGAACATTCGATTTTGCTTTTTTCATCCCGCTATTTGGAAGCATTCGGATTGGTATTAACGGAAGCGATGTCCTGCGGATTGCCTTTGGTTGCCTTCGACGCTCCTTGCGGACCTAAAGACGTGATTACAGACGGAGAAAACGGATATTTAGTTCCTGCCGGAAACAAAAAACTATTTGCAGAAAAAGTTTGCACCTTGATGGAATCGGAAGAGTTGCGTAAAACCATGGGCAAACGGGCGAAACAAATGTCGTTGGATTACCAAGAAGATAAAATCATGAATCAGTGGATAAATTTATTTGAAAATGAATATAAAAGGCATCGCATTTGAATTTTTTAGATATGTACTAGTCGGCGGATCGGCGTTTATAATTGACACCGGGATTCTTTTTTTAGTTCAAACTTATGTATTTTATAGTTTGGAAGAAACAGGAGTGTTAATCGCAACAGCAATCGGTTTTATTGCCGGTTTGATTTATAATTATATTTTGTCCTCTCTATTTGTATTTAAACACATTGATGAAAAAGCCAAACAGCATCCGGTACGCTCATTTATCATTTTTACGATTATTGGAGTTATTGGATTAGGATTAACGGAAGTAGGGATGTACGGCGGAATACGATTGTTGGGATTGGATTATTATATATTGGTAAAAATCATCATTG
>BNWW01000088.1 GCA_025999115.1 Bacteroidia bacterium | reverse complement strand
CGTTTATCATTAACTACAAAATCTTCTAATCCATGGGGATGTTCTAACATCCATTGCCCAGTTTTCGATAATTTATTAGGCTGTGGCTTTTCTTTTGCTGCCGCTTTTTTCCGAGTGTGCGTTTTTGTTAGTGTTGTCATAATTATTATGAATTTACGGATACAAAAGTAAACATTATTTTTAAAACTCCACAACCAATTTAATATTCCACTGCCGCCCGGTTAATTTATCGGGAACGGCATGTTGCGCACTATTTACATCAGTAAACCAAGAATAGGTATTTACATTCTTGATATTAAACAAGTTGAAGCAATCCAAACCGACCCATATATTTTTGAAATGGCGCCAAATCGTATAATTGCGATAACGATTTTCTTCGCCCCAAAGCCGGTAACTCATCCCAAAATCGACGCGACGATAAGCCGGAGCGCGAAATCGCGGCTTGTATTCGCTACCTGGACTGGAAAACGGCAGTCCCTGCGCCCAAATAGCCCGCAAATTGGCTTGCAATTTTTTGTTGGTTTTCGGCATATAATCGGTGTAATAGAGCGTAAAATTGTATAATTGGTCGGTGGGCATCGACACTTTTTCGCCGCCGATGTATTGTTTGGCCTGCATCAGCGAAAAACCGACCCACGAATCGCTTTCAGGAACAAACTGTCCGAAAAGTTTGGTATCAATGCCGGTTGCATAGCCGTGCGCCATATTCTCACCGCAATACCAAACCCGCACATTTTCAACAGTATAAGGAACCAGATTGTCCAATTTTTTGTAATACAATTCGGTGGTAAACTTAAACGGCCGGTGGTCGATCATCTTGAAACAGAAATCATTACCTAAAACCAAATGAATGGAACGTTGCGATTTGATATTCTGATTTAAAACGATGGATTGATTGCCGTTTTCGTCCGTTTCGGTCATCCTAAATTCCTTATAGAAAGGAGATTGATAATACCATCCGCCGGATAAACGAAAGGTCAGATTTTGATTGATGTTCGGCACCATGCCCACCGAAGCGCGCGGACTAAACAAAAATTCCTTGTTGTAAGTCCAATAACTTCCTCTAAATCCGAGTATTACGGAAATCAATCCCCAATCGTTGCGGATTTTATAAGTATCTTGCAGATAAGCGAAAAGCCGGTTGGATTGGATGTTGTTTTTGGAATATAAATTGGATTGAACCTTCAACGCATCTTCGTTATAAGGCAGCGAATAGCCTAATGAATCGCGCAATTCCCATTCGTTGATGCGGTCGCGGATGATTTCTTTTTGTCCTCCGAGCGACCAGCGAACGGCGTGTTGCGAAAATTTCGCATTTCCGACCAATGAAATATTGAAAACATTGGCATTTAAGCGATTACGCGCATGTTGAAGAAAAGAGCCGGTGCCGATGGTTTCGCTGGTGTTTTCGTCCAAAACATTGCTCACGTAATAGGCGCCGTCGATGTCGTAGGTTTCTTCTTCGCGCGATTGGAAGCCGGAAACCAGCAAGGTGAAATCAATATTTTCTTTCCATTCATATTTCAAAGCGCCGGCGCCGAATAAAGAAGAAAAACGATCGCGCTCCATGCCGCCGTAATAGACGGTAAATTTGCGCGGATTGTCCATCGTTCCGTAAGAAGTGGTACGTTGGTCGGGATTAAAATCGTAGGTGTTTTGGGAATAATTGCCCAGAAAATTCAGTTTTAATTTGTCGTTAAAAGCGTAAGTCATAAAGGTTTGTACATCCATGGCCGACGGGTCGTAATCGCCTTTGGTGTCCAAAGTTTTCAACAAAGTGGTGCCTCGTTTATAACGAAATCCGGTAATTTGCGTAAATTTTCCGGCGGCGCTTTCCACGTAAGCATTGCCGCCCAACATATTGGCGCCCACGCCGCCCGCAAATTTCTCCGGTTTTTTATATTCAATGTCCAAAACGGACGACATTTTATCGCCGTAACGCGCCTCAAATCCACCGGACGAAAACTGAACCGATTGCGTTAAATCGGGATTGATAAAGCTCAAACCTTCTTGTTGGCCGCTACGAATCAATAACGGGCGATAGACTTCGATTCCGTTTACATAGACGATGTTTTCGTTGTAATTTCCACCGCGCACCGAATATTGCGTGCTCAATTCATTGTTGGAAGAAACTCCGGTTGCAGCTGTCATAACCAACGATTCGATACTTCCGCCGGTGGCATCGACCGACAAACGGCCTTGTCCCTGACTGATTTTTTCCATCGTATTGGTTTGGATGCGATTGGCTGTAATAATCGCCGTTTCCAATTCGTAAGATTGCGGGCGCAAACGCATATTCAGCGTAATATCGACTTGCGGTTTTTCGACCGTGATTTCGGCTTTGCTGTAACCCAAACAATAAAACGTAACGGTCAGTGAATCCTGCACCGGCGCGGAAAATGAATATTTGCCTTTTTCGTTGGTAAATGCGCCGAAAATGCTGCCTTTGGCCTGCACGCTGACCAGTTCGATGGGGAGGCCGGCGAAATCGGAAACCGTTCCGGAAACGGTAATACGTTGAGCGTGAATAGAAAACGAAAATATTAAAAAAGCAATAAGCCAACGAAATTTCATGCAGATAATTTATTTATCTTACTATTAACGGAAAAGTGCGGATTTTATTTTCTACCGCAATCGCATTCCGAGTGAGTTGCCCACATCGAAGCCCAACAGATAATGAGGAATTGGCCGTTTCCCCATTTACTTCCTCCCAAAATCCGCCGGAATCTCTCCCCAAACCCGCGTTTCCCACTTCAAAACCGCATTACTATAAGTATTGCTCCTCAACCATTTCTCCGCTCGCGCAATCAAATCAAACAAAACCTGATTTTCGGCGCAAGGCGTTAAAGTAGTTTTCGCCTTTTTGTTCCGCACCCAAGCCATCGCGCTCACACTGTCGGAATAAACCGGAATCGTGGAATTTTGCTGTTTCAACAAGGCTATACCATGCACCAAAGCCAAAAACTCGCCGATGTTGTTGGTGCCTTCCTTAAAAGGCCCCATCCGGAAAATTTCCTGTTTGGTGGCGGTAAAAACGCCACGATACTCCATAATGCCGGGGTTGCCGGAACAAGCGGCATCGACGGACAAACTGTTTAAGATAGGATTCGACATAACGGGCGACAAAATTACATCATTTAAATGAAAAAATCCTATCTTTGCAGTCATTTTAATAGCAAATGCAGCGGAAATTCAAAATATACAAAGCATTACTGCCGCTTTCGTGGCTCTACGGAAGCATCGTTTTTTTGCGGAACAAGTTGTTTGATTGGAGCATTCTGCCAAGCGAATCGTTTGATATTCCGGTGATTTCCATCGGCAATTTATCGGTTGGCGGAACCGGAAAAACGCCGCATACCGAGTTTTTGATTCGTCTGTTAAGTAAAAAATACAAAGTAGCCGTTTTAAGTCGCGGCTACAAACGCAAAACAAAAGGTTTTCTTTTGGCTGATGAAAAAGCAAATGCTCAAACCATTGGCGACGAACCGTTTCAAATGCACCGGAAATTTTCGGAAATTATTGTCGCCGTAGATGCGAATCGCAGGCGGGCGATTCGTCTGTTATTGCAAGAAAAACCGGATGTGATTTTGTTGGACGACGCTTTTCAACATCGCTTCGTAAAACCTTCATTATCAATCTTATTAACCGACAGCAATCGTCCGTTTTGGGAAGACAAACTTCTGCCGGCCGGCCGGTTACGTGAACCGGCTTCCTGCTGCAAACGCGCTGATATTTTGATTGTTACGAAAAATAGTGAGCAATTACGAATTACAAATTACGAATTACGAATTACAACAATATTTTCAATTTTCAATTCTCGATTCATTTACAGGGGATTATTGCCGGTTTTTCCCGAATTTTCCACTGTGAAAAAGGAAAATATTGAGCGTCTGAAAAAAGAATTATATTCCTTTTTGGTTATCACCGGATTGGCAAATCCTAAACCTTTAATCGAATATCTGAAAAATTATACAACCGATTTACAATCAATGGTTTATTCCGACCATCATGATTTCAACAGGAATGATGTTATCCGGATTCAAAGAACATTTCAAACGATTGAAAATCAACATAAAATCATCATTACTTCCGAAAAGGATGCGGTGCGATTACAACATAATCCGTTTATTACAGACGAAATCAAATCGCACATTTACTATTTACCCATCGAGGTGGCGTTTTGCAGCGACAAAGAAGAACATTCATTTATTTCAAAAATAGAAAATCATGTTAAAGAATTTACAAGAAACCGTATCTTGGCTTAGACCACAGATACCCGCAGACACGAAAATCGGTATTATTTTGGGTACCGGATTGGGCGATTTGGCCAACAATATTACCGACAAGAAAGAAATTCCTTACGAAACGATTCCGCATTTTCCGGTTTCGACCGTCGAAGGACACAGCGGCAAATTGATTGTCGGCAAATTGGGCGGCAAAACGATTTTAGCCATGCAAGGCCGTTTCCATTTTTATGAAGGATACGATATGAAGCAAGTAACTTATCCCGTGCGAGTGATGCAATTTTTGGGATTTGAATATTTGTTCGTATCCAATGCGGCCGGCGGCATGAATTCGTCGTTCCAAATCGGCGATATTATGCTGATCGAAGACCATATCAATTTGTTCCCCGAACATCCGTTGCGTGGAAAAAATCTGCCCGAATTTGGCGTTCGTTTCCTCGACATGAGCGAAACATATAATCTTTCGTTGAGGAAATTGGCTACGAAAATCGCTACAGACAACAATATCAAACTGCAATTCGGAACTTATGTCGGCACGCAAGGTCCTACTTTTGAAACGCCGGCCGAATATTACTATTTCAAAGTGATTGGCGGCGATGCAGTGGGAATGTCCACCGTTCCCGAAGTCATCGTAGCGCATCATGGCGGATTGAAAGTCTTGGCTTTCAGCATTATAACCGACTTGGGCGTTTTGGGTAAAATCGTGGAAGTATCGCACGAAGAAGTGCAGGAAGCGGCTAAAATCGCGCAACCGAAGATGGCGTTTATCATGGAAGAAGTGATTAAGCGTTTGTAAATTTTGGTTGATGATATAATTTTATTTATCTTTGCGGCTCGAAAAAACTGCCTTGTGGTGTAATGGTAGCACATCGGATTCTGGTTCCGCTTGTTTGGGTTCGAGTCCTAACAAGGCAACAGTAGAGGGTATTGCAAAGATATTGTAAAAAGGCTGTCTTAAAAGCGTGTCATTCCTGCGAAAGCAGGAATCTTCTGCAAAAATTCAGGAGATTGCGGGTCAAGCCCGCAATGACAAAACTCTTTTAAGACAGCCTTTTTCTATTTCTTCAATAATTCCGGTAATACGACTGAATAAACCGTGTCAAATTATTATAAATCGGAATCGTAAATTGAATAAACATATCTTGCGGTGGCGGTGGCGGTGAAGTTTGCGTGCGCTTGCACATATCCGCTTCTTTTTGGCTCAATGCCCGTTCGTCGCCGTTGAAAGTCGCCCACGAATCCGTCCATTTGTAAGAACCGGGAAATTTTTGCTGCGACAAAATCGTATTGGTACGATAATCCATGATGTATGCATTCAAGATACCCGACGACGAAACTTCTACCGTGCGCACAGTCAGTTTGGCCGTTACGCTTCCATAAGCAGTGTGTTTCTTCCCTTGGGCGTCGGTATAAGTGCCGGTCGCCACACTGTCGCGTTTCACTTCGCGCGTATCGGTGCTTTCGCGCACTTGTCCCACTACAAAATCTTGGAAATTAAGACGGATAATTTGGTCGGGATGAAGTTTCATTGCTTTGGCTTCTTCCGGTGCAAAAATTTGGATGTATTCGTTGCGGATATTGGTTGAAAAATATTCAAATACCTGATTTTGAAAGAAATCGGCGCTGATTTTATATTGACCTTCCTCCGGAACTTGTTCCAAAACCACTTTCAAGGTCGCCGCCCATTTGGCTTCTTGTATTTTGAGAAATACATCCTTGTAACCCGGAATCATGGCGTCGGTTTGCAGATACATCTGATAAGCTTGTTTGGCTGCCTGCCGCGTACCGGTTTGCAGTGTTTTTGCAGCGTTTTGATAGGTTTCTTCGGCCGCCGAAGTACGCGCCGATTCCAGTTCGTTGTTATAATAATTCAAATTCGGAAGCAATTGCAAAGCCACCGGCGAACGAGAAACCTGCACCGCTACATTATTCAATTTTTGGTACAAATCGAAGATTTTTAGATAACGCGACGGATCAGAAGATGCCACTTGCAGATGATCGATTTCCCGGTCTGCATAATTGACTAACAAGGGATAAGCTACTGCGAGCGCATTGGCCGCATCGTTGTTGTTGGGCGACGAGCGCAATTTTTCAATAGCTTGAATACAAGCAGAGTAGTAATCTCCGCGCGATAATGCTTTTTGCCCCGTACTTTTACAACCGGTTAGAATCAACAAGGTTGCACAAAGAGCGATTGTGAGTGAATGATAAATTTTCATTGTGTAATTTTTAAAAATGAATTAAGAGTATTGACTCAATAATTTTGCAAAAGTATATTTTTTTCTTGATATTTATGAAATATTAAGGAAAATATTGTTTTGGGGTTGCTGTTAAGGATGTGTGAGAAATTAACTAAAACAATTTCACGTTTTAATTGTTTACTTATAAAATCATTTTAAAAATCACATTTTATGAAACACATTTGTTACACTTTAGCAATCTCTCGTTCATATATTCCGTCATCTTTCAATTTCAATTATGATGTCCACATACAAGGGCAGTTATCGCAAACATCCGATGAAAAAATGAAAGAACAAATCGCGCCTTTGAATAATTCCCTATCACTATTGCAACAATTAAACGGCGTGAGTTATTATTTAAAACCTTCGACCGATTATTTGGAAAACTTAAAAAAGAATCTCGCAGTCGATACCAAGGATTTGAGCG
>BNWW01000087.1 GCA_025999115.1 Bacteroidia bacterium | reverse complement strand
ATTTCTCGCGAATTAATGTCTTGCCTTTCAGGCAAGGGGTACAGTACGTTCTTTTTTCCGCAGGTCACGACCTGCGGTTATGAAAATTTTGGCTTTCAGCCAAAAGGTGAAATGTCCGATAATCATTCGTAAATACCGGATTGCTTCCTACTTCGTTCCTCGCAGTTCGCAAGGACGGTAGTGATAAGTATAATGCGACAATTTGAAATGCACCCGGACAAAATGTGTATGAGCCGTTCTAATTTGCACCGGAAAATCAAGGCTTTAACTGAACTCACACCCATCGACTTTATCCGGTTAATCCGGTTGAGAAAGGCCGCAGAATTGATTCAAACCGGACAATATCGTGTGGGCGAAGTGTGTTATTTGGTGGGAATTAATTCGAGTTCGTATTTTATCAAATTGTTTCAGAAGCAGTTTGGAATGACGCCGAAGGAGTTTGAGCAGCAGCAAGGTTAAATCATTAAATCACACATAATGCCGTCGGAAACAAAAATCCCGCTTCGGGTTAAACGCAAATAATCGTCTTTAATTTCTAAAAGATTGTTATTCAGGTGTTTTTGCGATTGCTGCAAACAATTATTTTGTTGTATTTTTCCGAATTTTTGAACCAATTCGTTCAAATTAATGCCTTGCATCCTGCGCAATCGTGTAAGAATAAAATCATTAAACCGGTCTTTTTCAGTTAAAATTTCTTTTTCAACGGGTAAATTTCGATAATTAATTGAGCGCGCATTCCACTGCCTGCTTTTCCCGTCAAACGAATGCGCCGCCGCTCCAATACCGAGATAAGGCGTTCCATCCCAATACGAAGCATTGTGCCGCGAACGAAAGCCGGGTAGTCGAATACGCCTTTTTTATCTCCACTCCAAGTGATCGTTTTGTCATCGGCATTAGCCGGGTCAACAGTAGCAATTATAGAGTGATCCCCAACGCCCTCAGCCGTAAAGCTAAGCGTAGAATAGTTTAACAATACATCGAGAACCGGTATTGACAACACAGCACCCGCAACGCGAGTAACGGTTAATATTTTTGAATGACCGTTAGCTGTAGCGGTGAAGGTTGTATTGACTTCGGGATCGCCCGCAGCCGCAGCAGAGGCTGTGATAGGTACCGCAGCGCCGGATTGGCTGGTCGCTGGGTAATTGAATACGCCTTTTTTATCTCCACTCCAAGTGATCGTTTTATTGTCGGCAGTGGAAGGATCAACAGTAGCGATTATCGTGTGATCCGCAACGCCTTCAGCCGTAAAGCTAAGCGTAGAATAGTTTAACAATACATCAAGAACCTCTTCAGGTGTCGGAGGTGTTCCGGTTTCGCTTGCCTTGACTAACAACCATTTACCACCGTCCCAAAAGTAGATGCCTGCTTCGGTCAAAGCTCCCTTACCGTCATTATAAACGATAGTACCGGCAGCGTCCGCACCATTGCTACCGCCATCCAACTGAAAAGGAGTGGCGCCATCCAACGAAACAGTCGGCAAAATCAAACCTAATGAACCAGCGCTTTGAGACAAGTCTAAGACAGCGCCTTTTTTAGGACCGGCATCACTACCGATATTCACTTGTGCATTCATACTTGCTACGCCCAAAACTAAGAGCGCCAGCATTAAATAAAACATTTTTTTCATCTTCACTCTTTTTTTAAATTTATAATAAATAATTGTTTCCCTCATTGTGAGAAATATGTTTTCTTAATTTTAATCTAAAAAAACAGAAGCGGCAACACACACACAGCACCTCACAGTGCCGGAATGTTTCAAACCTGAAGAAAGTATTAAAATTTAAAAAAGAGTCCTTTGCCGTTTCCGTTTTTTATGCTTCATTTCCCTAAATAGTGGTTGTAATTTTGAATCTCCATCCGATAATTCAAATACCTGAAATAACTTTTCTTCATTTTTCGAATTATTTGTAATAATCTTCGACAAAGGTAGTGGACATAAAACTGCCCGACCACCCCCCTTTTGGGGGAATTTTTATTTCCTCAACAAATACCCCCCAAAAAGGGGGGTATGTTAATATTGAAAAAATTATTAAATTTGCGAAAAATTTATATAATGAAAACAATATACTTTTTTCCGGCAACAGTGATTGCCTTGTTTTCTATTTTGTCATCTACTGTCTGCGCTCAGATACAGATAGCAGACTCTCTGATAAACGTGTTGAATACGCAGAAATTGACACCTGCACAGCAACTTGCTCTTTACAAGGATATAACCGGGCATTTATTAAATTATGATAATAAAAAGTTCTTTGTTTACGCAGAAAAAGGATTAACCTTAGCCGATAAGGTAAAAGATAAAGATATGACTGCCAAATTTTATGGATATTTAGGGAAAGCATACTGTATCATGGAAAATTATGAGAAGGGGCTTGTTTATTTTGAAAAAGCCTTGGCTTATTTTCAGAAAAACCAAAACGAGAGAGAGATAGCATCTGTATATGTGCATATAGCAACAAGCATATACAAATACCAACTTAAATATGAAGAGAGCTTGAAATATTATATGAAAGCACTTCCCATCTATGAAAATTTAGGAGATAAAGAAGGTATCTTAATTGTTTTTATCAATATGGCAGACATTCATATCGCCATACAAAGTTATGACAAGGCTGTCTCCTATTTGGAACAAGCGAAGCCATTAGCTGAAGAATTGAATCGCAAGGGCGATCTAAGTGGTATCTACTTTAGTTTGGGTGATATTTATCTGTGGAAGCAAGAACATGATAAAGCCTTGGAACAGGAGTTAAAGGCTGTTGAAATTGCTCACGCCTTAGGATATGACGAAATGGAAGCGTGCGCTCTGATGGATTTAGCACAAATCTACGTGAGACTTGAAGACTATGACACAGCGGAAGCATACCTCAAGCAGGTTTTTCCTTTGCTTGAGAAACAGGGACAAGCGATCAATTTAAAAATAGCGAGGTTAATATTAGCGAATATTTTTCTCGAACAAAAACGCTATCAAGAATGTGATGCTCTGGCTACCATAGTTTACCATCAGGATTCTGTTGATGTCAGAAGTGGCAAATTTGCCGCACAAATTATCACTGTTTCCAACATTTTTCTGGGCAACAAAAACAAAGCGAAATACTTTTTCTACAAGTGTGTAGAATATGAAGAACAGTCAAACAAAGAGGATGTTATTAAATCGCTCTCGGAAATGGAGGTCAAATACGAAACGGAAAAGAAGGAATTGCGTATCGCCGCCTTAGAAAAAGAAAAAACGCTTTATATCGGTTGGAGTATTACCGGCGGCGCATTGTTGTTGTTTTTGCTGTTGTTTTTTATTCACCGCAACCGGTTGGAGCTTACGAAACGGAAACTGGCCGAACAGCAAATACAACAAGTAGCCGCCCAATCGGTTCTTGATGGAGAAACGGCCGAACGCACCCGGTTGGCTCGCGACTTGCACGACGGTCTCGGAGGAATGCTTTCGGCGGTCAAACTGAATTTAGACAATTTTGAACGTCTGTCGGACGCCCGCGAGATGCTCAATAAGTCCATCGACGAGTTGCGCCGCGTGGCACATCATTTAATGCCCGAATCGCTGCTTCAATCGGGATTAAAAACTTCATTGGAAGATTTTTGTCTATCCATTCCCAATGCTAAATTTCACTATTTCGGCAACGAAAGTCGCTTAAACGACCGGACGGAAATACTGATTTATCGTTGCGCCCACGAATTGGTAAACAATGCCATCAAATATTCCGGAGCCGACACCATCAACATCCAATTAGTGCAGGACACCGGCCGAATATCACTTACCGTTCACGACAACGGTTGCGGTTTCGATCCGGAAAAACATACGGAAGGGATGGGACTCAAAAATCTGCGTAACCGGATAACGGCTTACAATGGGAAAATGAATATCTATTCTGCGCCCGGGAAAGGGATGGAAGCGTATGTTGAATTGAGAGTGGAGAACTGAAATTTGAGAATGAAATAAAAATATTCTATATTGATAAATTGAAAGACAATGGCAAATAATTCCGAATCATCTAATCATTCTCAATTAATTCGCGTGGCGATAGTGGACGATCACAAGATATTGTCGGAAGGCCTCCGCCGGATAATTGACGAATCGGACATTGCGACTGTGAGCGCTACTTATTATGATTTGGAGAGCTGCAGACAGGGCTTGACGGCTTGCTGTCCCGATGTATTGCTGCTGGATGTACTCTTGCCTGATGGCAATGGCGTAGATTTTTGCACCGAGATAAAAAAAGCATATTCCGGTCTAAAAATCATGATGTTAACGAGTTTCAATGAATTGTCCATTGCCAAACGTTCGTTGCACAACGGCGCTACCGGTTATGTACTGAAAAATGCCCTGAGTGAAGAAGTCATGGCCGGCATCGAATCGGTCTATCATGGAGAAGTATTTTTCTGTGAAGAAATTGATATTTTGATAAAAAAGACGAAAAAAGAATCCATTATCTGGCTCACTCCCCGTGAGAAGGAGGTGTTATCGCTGATAGCCTCAGGTTTGGCCGATCCGGAGATTGGCGATCAACTATTTTTGTCGCGCGAAACCGTCAAAGGTTACCGGAAAGATCTTTTGTTGAAATTCAATGCTAAAAATAGTGTGGTGTTGGTGAAAATGGCGTTGGAGCAGCAGCTGATTTAAGGTTAATGGAGTGCCTTTGGTCATTGCGGGCTTGACCCGCAATCCCAAGATGAACGCACGACCAGCACACGGTCTTCCTGCGTTAAGCACTCCACTAAATTAGTGTTTAGCACAAAAAAACAACTATTACTTCAAGGCATTTCCAACAACTGCATCTAAAGAAAGACCCCAAGGGTCGCCCCAACCAATACACCCTAAATTATGCGACATCTGTGCTATTTTTTGGAAAATTTGCACTTGCCGCCACAAGCCTTTCTCTCTACCTTTGCTCCACTTTAAACAGGAATGTTAAACTTTTAATTTTTTTATATCATGAAGAAGATTTATCTTTTTTTATTCGGAGCATTTTGCTTGCTGGCCTTTAATACGCAAGCGCAAGTAAATGAAACGGTTCTCGCCAATTTTGAAGACGGCGGAATTATCCCAACTATTACAGCATCATACGCAGATTTCATTGATGCAAATGAAATAATCGCAAATCCCGAAGTTGTAACTCTTAACCAATCGGAAAAAGTGTTACATATTTCAACAAGCGGTACAAGTTCGGGGAGCAATGAATACAAATGTGGTTTTTGGATTATTTTTAATACTCCGTTTACTGTGGATGCTAATCATCGTTATCTGCATTTAGCTATCAAAAGCAATCTATCTAAACTCGAAACTTCTTTTCCAAACAATAATCAAGACCCTAATACAAGCAATTGGGCATCTGATACTAACGAATCTTGGAACCCCGGTGGAGACAGTCAATGGAAAACCAATTGGAATGCAACTAATAGTACAAGTTGGATTGACAAAATTGTTGATCTAAATACTCTTAATGGTAAACTCCTCAAATATATGAGAATAAATATTGAGAGTAACCAAACAGGTAATCAAAATAAAGAAATGTATATAGATGAGATTGTCGTAAGTAACAGTAATACTGCCCGCCCAATCATTCCAACACCTCCACCCACTCGCATTTCAGATTATACTCCGGGCTTGCCGCTTATCTCCAATTGGGAAACTCCGGGTATTGGACATACTTCGGTTAGTCTGAATGGGAGTACCATTGATGCTTATGAAATTGTTTCCAATACTACAACAGACATTCAAAATGGTAATTCTACAGCAAACTCATATCATATTTCAACAAACGGCGCCACAGGCAATTGGGATAATGGTTTAAATATCAATTTCAAACAATCATTCCAAGTAAATAACTCCGACAGAAGATATTTACACATCTTTATGAAAACAAATGCTGCAAGATTTGAAATTATGCTTAATGGCAACACCGAAGTTCCACATACCGACCCAACAGGAACTGCTGAATATAAATTTGATAATGGAAAACAAGGAAATGCAAATTTAAATAATAGAGTATATACTAACTTTAATGGTGGAAATTTTGATTTATGGTTCGACTATGTTATAGACCTGAATCAATTCATTGGCACAAATACGCTTTCTTCTATTCGGTTCTGCCCTCGAAACGATATGACAACTGCTTGGGAATTCACAAATTGGAATTGCGAATATGTAGATTGCGAAAATTTCAGCCGTAACAAAGAATTTTACATAGATGAAATTATTGTTGATGGCAGTTCTACTCCGCGCTCTTCCATAGTTTCGGGACAATGGACAGGCCTGGTCAGTTCCGATTGGAATGAAAGTAAAAACTGGTCGGACTATGTTCCTCCTTTCTATAGTACCGATATAATTATCCCGGCCGGTTTATCAACTTACCCGGTTCTAAATGAAGATAATCCCTATTCGTTAAACGACGAAATTACCTACAACGACTGCAACACCATCACCCTCGAAGCCGGCGCCAAACTCGGCAACCAACATTTATTAATCGTGCAAACCGAAAACGGCGCTACCGTCAATTATTCTTTACCGAAAGGTCAATGGAATATGATTACTACGCCGGTTGATGCTACCGTTCAAGATTTTCATTTCGGCCATACGCCGGAAACATGGTTGCAACGCTTCGGTTTGGAATATGGCGCTAACGAACAATGGAATTATATTTTGGATTTGAATCATGCTTTGGAAACCGGTGATGGATTTGCGCTTTATGTGGATGGTGCGGGAACGCAAAATTTCAATTTAAGCGGCGCTTTGGCCGGAACAAGTGTTACAAAAATGCTTTCGTTCGGTAATGACGGTAATTATGATTTCGCTTTGGTCGGCAATCCGTTTATGACAACAATTGATTTTAGTGCAATCGCTTCTTCCGCCATCTATAATTCCTATTTGATTTTTACCAATGGTGGATATGCAGGATACAATAGTGCAACCGGCCATTTTGGAGTAGCTA
>BNWW01000086.1 GCA_025999115.1 Bacteroidia bacterium | reverse complement strand
TAGGAACTTATTATGTCGTATCGGAAGGTTACTCGCAAAATGGTAATATCACAACCGCAATCTCCGGACGAATGCTATCTCCTTCCGAATATCCCCAAACCGATGCCGGCGCCTATTCCCAATCCTTTACTTATTCCAATACGAAAGACACCAACCTTGCCGGCAATTATTATCAGGGAAAAACAGCTAAAGATGTATGGTATAAATTTGTATTGACCCGTTCCATGAAAATAACCATTTCCCACTGCGGTTCGGGATTAAACGACACATACCTTTCTCTTTTGGATGCTTCGGGAACGCGCATTGCTTATATGGACGACTATTACGATACAGGGCATTGTTCAAACACCTTGCATCCTGTTCTTAAAAAAGTTCTTTCCGACGGAACATATTACGTTGTTTCGGAAGGTTATTCGCAAAACGGAAATATTACGACAACCATCGAAGGAAGTGTAATTTCTGTAACATCTACCCCTTCTCTCAACCAAAACTATGTCCGCACCCGTACTTATCAATCTTCCGACGAAACACAATTTACCGATCAAATCCAATATTTCGATGGTCTCGGCCGACCCGAAGAAACGGTTCTCCGCGGTATTACCCCGCAAGGCAAAGACCTTGTTTCTCGTACCGAATACGATGCTTTAGGCCGTGAATCCAAATCATGGCTTCCTGCTCCAAGTGAAAATGAAAACGGCATATACAACGGGACAAGTGCTGCCGCCGGTTTCTACGACGACAGCCGCCCTTTCTCCGAAACCGTTTACGAACCTTCACCGTTAAACCGTATTTCGCAACAATATGGCCCCGGATACAATTGGTTCTACGATGACCACAGCATTCAATCAAATTATTTAACGAACACTCAAACTCCGGAATTGTCTTGTATGCGGTATGAGTTATTGGCAAGTAATGAACAAACCGTTGTCTGCAAAGGCTATTATCCATCCGGTCAACTCTCTGTTTCCAAAACTATCGACGAAGACGATCACGTTTTCTATACCTTTACCGATAAACTCGGACAAACCTTACTTCAACGTCGTATGTTAGGCACGAACCAATTCGTGGATGTGAATTACGTTTACGACGATTTTGGCCGCTTGCGCTTTGTCCTTACTCCCACTGCTTCGGATGAAATGAAGCAAACCAACCACAATTACAACTTATGGAGCGGCCTTACCGACCAAGGACATGGCATCGCTAACCTCGTCTATTACTACGACTACGACGAAAAGGGAAGAAAAACCGGTCAAAAACTGCTCGGAACCGGTGTTGAAAACTTCGTTTATGACAAAGCTAACCGCCTTATCTTCCGTTCATCGGCCGATGCCATGGTAATGAACGGCGATTATGAGCGCGGCTGGATTTTTTACAAATACGATGCACTTGGAAGATTAATCCTTACCGGCCGCTACCATGGTGATGATTATACTTCCGCCAACAGCAATTTGCGCGCTTATAATATGACTCAACAGTGTAAAAATTACCTGACGGTAGAAACTCCCGATTCAAGCAGCGATCACGGTTATACATGGAATAATTTCCCGTATGAAGATGATTCGGAAGTAACCCAAGCCAATTATTATGATAATTACAGTTACGTCCAAGCCAATTACTCCGCATTAAACTATCAAACCAAAACAGGTTTCGGCACACAACATTCATCGGCTAAAGGATTATTGACGGCTACGAGTGTAAAATTATTGAATTCTTATGAACAGAAAATCATTACCGTTTATTATTATGATACAAAAGGCAATATCGTACAGAAAAATTCCAATGATCAATTAGGAGGAATAACCCGTGAATATTATGCTTATAATTTTACCAATCAAATCACGAAAAAACGAGTGGAACATCGTGTACCTAATCGGAATGTAACCGTAATTCCCGGTCATTCCCTCCCAATGATTACAACTACGGAAGAATACACTTACCAATACGACCATGCCGGAAGATTGAAAACAAGCCTTTACAGTTTGAATGATGAAACACCCGTCCAAATGTCGTCTTATACCTACGACGAAGCCGGCCGGCCGGAAAGTAAAACAATCGGCGATGTAGAAACAATCAACTACGATTACAATGTGCGCAGTTGGCTAAGCGCTCAAACAAGCAATCATTTTTCGGAAAATTTATATTATGAAACCAATCCCTACTCCACTTCCTCCTTTGCCTATTTCAGTGGAAATATTTCCGCTATGAAATGGAAAAAAAACGGTGCTGCCAATATGGAAGGTTATTCCTTTCAATATGACGCATTGGGCCGGCTGATGTCGGCAACATATAAACCCGCCACGACAACAACACATCCGGTAGTAGGGAAGATGGTTAATTATAACGAAAACTTTACTTACGACAAAATGGGGAATATCCTCTCTTTGCAACGTTACGGTTTGCGCGACAACAATCTTTTCGGTATTATCGACAATCTGACCATGCCCGAATATGATGCCATGCTTTTAAGACGGGTCGATGACACTGTCGCCGACCAAAGCGCCGCCGATGTTATGGAATTTAAAAACGGCTACAACGGTTCGGGCGAATACAACTACGTCAACGGTAAACAATACGCCGATTACAACAAAAAGATTTGCCAAACCCGATATAATTACTTAGCTTTGCCGGAATTAATTCAATTTCGTTACGGACATCAAATCAAGTACGCTTACGATGCAGCAGGAGTGAAACGAAGAGTTACACATATCGAATCGGCATCCAACGAAAATCTTCCGGCCTACGTGGATTGGGATACCTATTTCGATCCGGTAACGCTTGTGGAAACCGAAACCGATTATGTCGATAATAAAATCTACAAAGACGGCCGGTTGAAACTCATTTTAACCGCAGAAGGATATATCGACAGAGACGACGACAGCATTTATACGTTTCATTATTACCTCAAAGACCATTTGGGAAATAACCGCGTGGTAATCAATCAAGAGGGCGAAGTGGAACAAATCACAAACTATTATCCCTCCGGTACGGTTATGGCCGAGAAGTCGCGACGGACAGATCAAGGGGTACAGCCTTACAAATTTTCCAATAAAGAACTTGACCGAAGCAATGGCTTGGATTTCTACGATTTTGTTTGGCGGCAGCAAGACCCCACGCTCATGCGGTTTACTACACCGGATCCGTTGATGGAAATGGATTACGCAACTTCGCCGTATGCTTATTGCGGGAATAATCCGATGAATCGAGTGGATCCTTGGGGTTTGAGGGATGAAACTCTTTACCAAGGCGACTACGACTACTATGATTATTATGATGGCAAAATGGAAGTGGTTGCCATGGGCGCTTTGTGGTCGGACGAGCCGATTGGTTATAGCGATATGGATTATGACTATCGATATGATATGTCGGAAAATTGGAGCCAATATTGGGATGAGTTTCAAGATTGGATCCCCGCTTGGGGATCAAACAAACAAGCTACTGAAGCATTGAACGATGGTCGGTACGCTGATGCTGTAGCTCATCATTTAATGACATGGGTAGAAGTGTTTACTTTGGGGTCTGCTTCCGCAATATCAAAAACAGCGACAAAGGCTACGGAAAAAGCGAGTAGTTGGTTGGCGAAAGTGTTTGCTAAAGGAGCGACGACAACAACTCTTACGCCCTTAGGATTAGGTTCTACGGGAAGAACGGTTGCTAATAATCTAACGGAACAATTAGCAATGAAAGAAATTATGTCGAATCCATCATCAGGAAAAATTTTAAATTTAAAAAATGGGATGACTGATTCAAGATGGCCACAAACTGTAGGTTGGCAAAAAATGTCGAATGAGGCATCCGCACATGGAGTTGAAATTCATTATGTTGGACAATGGGATAATGGTATACTTAAAGCGGTAGATGATTTTAAATTTAAATAAGAACTAAATGTTATACTTTTCTCAAAATTATATATTATGATTGTAAAATGTAAACAAACCAACGCAAAATATTTTGATTTGCAATATGTTACAACGGTTTTTTCTAATCAATTTGATTATGGAGGACGATTTGGCATCGAATTAGATAGAGAATATATCGTTATGGGTATTGTTACATATAATGATAGTAATTGTGCTTATTATTTAATTGATACTTATGGCCGACCAGATTGGTACCCCAATCTTTTATTTGATATTATAGACAATTCATTACCAAATAGCTGGAATGTATGTATTTATAATTGTAATAGTTTAAAAATATCTTCACTTTATGGCTTTAAAGAATTATGTAATAACGATGATTTTTATGATAAATTAATAGAAAGGGATGAGGATGCTATGCGAATATATTTTAAACGAAAGATAGAATTGGAGCGAGAATTAACAGAATACTAATGTCAATTACGGACATCAAATCAAGTACGCTTACGATGCAGCAGGAGTGAAACGAAGAGTTACACATATCGAATCGGCTTATGACGAAAATCTTCCGGCTTACATGGATTGGGATACCTATTTCGATCCGGTAACGCTTGTGGAAACCGAAACCGATTATGTCGATAATAAAATCTACAAAGACGGCCGGTTGAAACTCATTTTAACCGCAGAAGGATATATCGACAGAGACGACGACAGCATTTATACGTTTCATTATTACCTCAAAGACCATTTGGGGAATAACCGGGTGGTAATCAATCAAGATGGCGAAGTGGAACAAATCACAAACTATTATCCCTCCGGTACGGTTATGGCCGAGAAGTCGCGACGTACCGATCAAGGGGTACAGCCTTACAAATTTTCCAATAAAGAACTTGACCGAAGCAATGGCTTGGATTTTTACGATTTTGTTTGGCGGCAGCAAGACCCGACACTCATGCGGTTTACTATGCCCGATCCGTTGATGGAAATGGATTACTTTACTTCGCCGTATGCTTATTGTGGGAATAATCCGGTAAGTCGAGTGGATCCATGGGGATTACATTGGGAGTCGGATGGCTACGATTATGATGAAGAAAAAGGCGAAGGAATACTTTATTATACATGGGTAGATGATGCGGAGTTCCGGGCGGATATGTCGGAAAATTGGAGCCATTATTGGGATGAGTTTCAAGATTGGATACCCGCTTGGGGATCAAACAAACAAGCTACAGAAGCATTGAACGATGGTCGGTACGCTGATGCTGTAGCTCATCATTTAATGACATGGGTGGAAGTGTTTACTTCGGGGTCTGCTTCCGCAATATCAAAAACAACAACAAAGGCTACGGAAAAAGCGAGTAGTTGGTTGGCGAAAGTGTTGGGTCGAACTACTTCGACTACTGCCGCTAATGGAGGAACAACGGTTTATCGAGCTGTTGATGCTGTTGAAAAAGCCTCTGTCAATAGTTCTAAACAATTTTTACTAAAAGAGGGAGGCACGGAATTTAAATATTTTGCAAAATCTCTTGAAGATGCTCATCAGTTTGGGAAGTATGTTTATAAAGGAGAATATAGTATTATCCAAGGTGCGGTAAATCCATCTGTAAATATTGGTGCATTTTGGTATCCAACTGTTGATAATATGGGAGCTTATATTTTACCCGGAAATGTTTTACCATATATTACACCGATTTTCCCATAAAAAAATAAATATGAATTTATATCACAGAACATATCATTATATCGGAGAAATTACTTTAAAAGATGGTCATACGTTAAAACTAGAACGACTTTCAAACAAAGGTATTGACCCATGGCTTTTTTTAGTCTTTGATAAAAAAGGGGAAAAGATGTATTATACTTTTTTCTATAAGATTGAACGATCTACAAAAACTTCTTATGAAAAAACATATACTGTTCAAATGTCTTTTATTGTGGAAGAAGGAGGTCTGATAAATACAAGAGAAGTAATAAAGTTAGGACAAACTTATGATATTTGTCGAGGAGATGATGTTGTGCGAGGAGAAACAATTGGTACAGTAAAAATAATTGACGTACTTATAAGTTGATGAAGATATTGTTGAAAATATTACTTTTCGTTTTCACAATGATTATTATAGTGAGAGAATTACACAGGAGTTCCAACTCCGCATATGCAAGTATACAATAAAAATTTTGTAAATGGAGTTCAGAAAAGCGTGTCAAGAGCAAGTAAGGAGGCTATACCAATGACTCAACAAGATTTAGAATTAGTAAGAAATTTCTTAAATGGACAATAATATGGAAATCAATTCAAAAAAAATAGAATTATTCAAAAACATATCGCAATTTGACTTGGATAATATTTATTATGACTTTCACAATGATTTTGAGTGTATAAAGATTACATTAGAGAGTAATTTTTTATTATTACTATTTAGAAAAATTATTGAGGAATACATTATTTCATTTAAGTTTGATAATACAATTTTAGCTATGTTTGAATTTACAGATTTTTCAGAATTTAAAAATCTTACAATTGACAACATATATAGGGGACGTTTTGAAAAGAATGGCCAATTGATAGAGTTTAGCAGTGATGGAAAATCATTTTTTTATTTGGAGTTTACTGAAAGCATAAAAATGGAGTTATGGTGTGAAAATATTGTTATTGAAAAAATAGAAATTTAGGATGCAACTCAGTTCGCCGTAGTGTATTGAAAAACAAGCGAATGCGTTCGGCGTGGCTTCCTCTTGTTGAGCGTAAGCTGTTGAAAATCAAGCGAATGTGTTCGGCGTAGCTTCCAATACGTCGAGTTAAAAGTCGGCCTCCGGCTGACAACAAATGAGGTTTTGTATATAGCCATTTCATAAAAATATTTACCTTTCCCCTATAAATTTTGTCTGATATTTTTATGCGTTTGTGTGTAATTGAAGATTTTATGCTAATTTTGCGGTGGCAAAAGAGATTTTGCCGGTTAATAGCATTAGCTTTTGTTTTGTTTTCAGAAACTTAGGAATTTCTTGGTATAACAATGCAAATAGATTAATGCCCGCGTGAACGTGGGCTTGATTATTTGTTATACCAAGGTTTCCTAAGGCCGCTGAAAACGGATCACCGGCAAAAACATGTGTTTGTGCGAAAAGGCGCATAGCGCCAACATCTTTGTAGCCGTGTGCGTAAGCGCACGGTAATAAGGGCATACACAAATCCAGAGCTGCGTAGCTGCGACATATT
>BNWW01000085.1 GCA_025999115.1 Bacteroidia bacterium | reverse complement strand
GTTTTAGCACCAAAAAACGAATGTTTTAACATATACACCAGCCCACAGAACGTATAATGCATATTCAACTTGGATATTTTTGATCTTTTAACACTTCGATAAAGGGGAGGCTGCAATGTGGGTTAAGTAATTTATTAGCTAAAAAAAATATGACTATCCGCAATAATACCCATAAAGCCTCGCAGAGGCGACATTTTATTAACCGTAGGTGGAGCGAAGCGCAACCTACGGTTAATAAAATATTGTCCTTGCAGGACAAATGGGAACACAAAGTTAGGGGGTATTATTGCGGATAGTCATTAAAAAAGATTATTTTAAGATGAGATAAATCCCACAAATCCCAAATTTTTCCGTAAATTTGCCCACAATTCAAAATAACCGCGAAATGTACAAAATCAGCAAACAATTTTCGTTCTCCGCTTCGCACGTGTTGAGTTTATTGGGCGACGACCATCCCTGCGCACGAATGCACGGCCATAATTATTTGATAACCGTGCATTTACGCTCCGAAAATTTGGATCAATACGGTTTTGTGAAAGATTACAAAGCCCTCAAAAGCGTGAAACAATACATTGATGCAACGCTCGATCATCGCCATTTGAATGATGTGATTCCCGGTCATCCCACTTCCGAAAATATCGCTTGCTTTCTCTATGAGCGTTTCAAACCCGAAATTCCCGAATTGTATGCTGTGGAAGTGAGCGAAACACCCCAAACGTCGTGTATTTATGAACCTTGAAGTAAAGGAAATATTCTATTCACTGCAAGGCGAGGGCGGACGGCAAGGCGAAGCTTCCATCTTCATCCGTTTATCGCAATGCAATTTAAAATGCGATTTTTGTGATACCGATTTTTCCGGCGGACAAACAATGAATATCCAACAAATTTTATCCGTAATCCGTTCGTTTCCATGCTATTGGATTATTTGGACGGGCGGCGAACCGACTTTGCAATTGACCAATGAAATTATCTCATTTTTCAAATCCGAAGGCTATTTTCAAGCTATCGAAAGCAATGGAACGAGCGTTTTGCCGGACGGTTTGGATTACATAGTTGTTAGTCCGAAAGGAAATCCGGATTATGCGAAAAAAATAAATCCGGCAGTCGATGAAATCCGTTTACCGGTACAATCCGGCGATGCAATTCCCGAAATCGAAGGTTTACCGGTAGCCAAATTTTATTTAATCAGTCCGGTTTTCACTTTAAATAAAGAAGAAACGCAAGCGAATATCCTGTTTTGCGTCGAATACATCAAGCGGCATCCGCAATGGCGTTTAAGCCTGCAAATGCACAAATTAATCGGAATCGAATAATGGAATGTTTTGAAATCAATATCTTGGGATGCGGATCGGCTTTGCCCACAACCAAACATCATTTGAGTGCGCAGGCCGTCAATTGTCGCGAAAAACTCTATTTGGTCGATTGCGGCGAGGGAACGCAATTGCAACTGCGTGCTATGAAACTCCGTTTTCAACGCTTGAATCACATCTTTCTTTCGCATCTGCACGGCGATCATTGTCTGGGTTTGCCGGGATTGATTTCGACTTTGAATTTATTGGGACGAACCGCAGATTTGCATATTTATGCGCAAGCCGATGCGCCGGTGATTTTCCAACCTTTGCTGGATTATTTTTGCAGGGAACGGTCGTTTCAAGTGTTTTTCCACACCTTTGACCCAATGAAAAACGAATTGATTTTTGAAGACCGGAGTATGCAGGTTTCTACTATTCCTCTGAAACACCGTGTTCCGACTGCCGGATTTTTATTTCAAGAAAAACCGAAAGAAGCGCATATCATCCGCGAAATGATTGATTTTTATCAAATTCCGGTCAGTCAGATCGCGCGGATAAAACAAGGAGCTGATTTCAAGATGGAAAATGGAGAAATAATTGAAAATAAACGACTAACAAAGCCCGCCAATCCACCTTTAAAGTATGCTTATTGTTCGGATACAGCCTATTTTGAGAAAATTATCCCAATCATCGAAGGCATCGATTTATTGTATCACGAAGCCACTTTCAGCAATGCCGATGTGGCGCGTGCGAAAGAAACCGGTCATTCCACGGCGCAACAAGCGGCGACTATCGCACGCGCCGCCCACGTGAAACAACTTGTTCTCGGCCACTTTTCGGCGCGTTATCCCGATGAAACCATTTTGTTAAACGAAGCCCTCGCCATTTTCCCAAACACCCTTTTGGCCGACGAACGAAAAGTGTTGAAATTATAAAAAATTCTAACCTTTTGAACGTTGAAATCGTAAAAAATATAAATAAATAGCTAAAAAGTTGTTAAATATTTTGGATTTTTCGATAAAAACCCGTTACTTTGTCAAGCAACTCTAAAATTCACGGAAAATGCACAACTCAATTCGGCAAATATTCGGGCAGTTTACGCTCATTTCTCTGTTGGGAATTCTTAGTTTATCGTTTATCGCTCCTGAAAATATTTATGCAAAACAGAAAAAGCGCCGGAAATATTATAAAACGGACATTTTAGTAGCCGACTGCGTGAAACCCACTTTTGAAACCGCTATGCTTGATTCCTTGATGGTGGAATTGGAAGAAACGATGTTCCCGTCCAATGAAATCTATGATGACCAATGGAATACCGAATATGTGAAAGCCTACGCCGATGTGCAAGTTCCCGATTCTTTCACGGTAGATGTTTCCTCTTTTGTAATGCCGATACAAAACAGTCGCGTAACGTCGAATTACGGCCCGCGCCGCAGAAGATTCCATTACGGAACCGATTTGAAATTGCAAGTAGGCGATACCGTGGTTGCTGCATTTGATGGGAAAGTTCGCGTAAAGAAATATCAACGGGGAGGTTACGGATATTATTTGGTATTGCGTCATACCAACGGTTTGGAAACCGTTTACGGACATCTTTCCGGATTTTTGGCCTATCAAGACCAATACGTGAAAGCCGGCGACCCGATTGCCTTGGGTGGAAATACCGGACGATCGACCGGGCCGCATTTACATTTTGAATTTCGATTTTTGGGACACCCGATTAATCCGGGCGAAATCATTGATTTACAGGAATTAGCATTGAAAGACGATAGTTATTTGTTTGTAAAAAGCGAATCGTCCAAAAGTTACGCTTCTTCCAATAAAACCAACCGTTATACCGCTACAACCGGCGACAAACAATTCAAATATTATCGTATTAAAACAGGAGATACCTTGGGCGCAATTGCCCGTCGTTACGGAACTTCGGTTAGTACATTGTGTCGCTTAAATAATATGAAATCATCCTCGGTTTTACGTGCCGGCCGGTCGATACGAGTTTCGTAATTGACTAATTGTCGAACAATGGTTTGTAGTTTAGCTGAGAACTTTTAATCCCGTAACATAGCGCGGTTTATAATATTGCGATTTGCTGAGTTCATCAATGCAAACTCCCCGTCGGCAAGCATGAATAAATGACACATTCCCGTTTTCATCGTTTGAAACGACAATACCTACATGGCCGACTCGTTTGGTTTGTGCATTGCGGCCTTTGAAAAATATCAAATCTCCCGTTTTAAGTTCGGAAATTTCTACGCGATCGCCTTGCATTATTTGTGTGAGGCAAGAAGCACTCAAATGATAACCGAAATTCTTGAAAACGAAAGAAGTAAATCCCGAACAATCGAACGATTTAGGGCCTTTGGAGCCTCTGCGATAAGGTGTTCCGATAAATTGTTTGGAATAATCAATAATATTCTGTGCGATAAAAACCGAATCACAATTTTCGGTATTCTCTTGAAAACTAATCTCTTGTGTTGTAGTATTATCTATTTGTTTTCTTTCGATAGCGCCTTCTTCGGAAATGATTAAATCGGTATTTGGAAAGTCGAGGTTCGTCAACCGTTTTATTTCTTTGGCTACCAGATGATTGTCGTCGGTTACGGGACCTGTTTTGTCTTTTTGCAAAAAGGAATAAATCCGGCCTTTTACAAATCGCCCTTCTTTATCGGTAAAAACCTTGACGACAGGCGCATATCCACTGATGCCACTGATGCTGAAATCGCCGGAAGTGCAGAAATTTCCCAGACTGTAAATGATAAACCGGTCTTTATACAATTCGGCGGCGCGCACCACATGAGGGCCGTGACCGAAAATAACATCCGCGCCGGCATCAATCATTTCGTGAGCGAATTGATATACATTACCCCGGTTTTCGCCGAAAAAAGTTTCGGTTTTTTTCGGTACGCGATTGTGGATTTTTCCTTCTGCTCCTCCATGGAAAGAAACGATCACGATGTCGCATTCCTTGTCCAATTCCGAAACGATTTTTTTAGCATATTCCAAATCGGTAATTTTCACGGTACCCGAATTGGGCGCAAATCCGCAGAAACCGTATTTGATTCCGTTTATTTCGAAGCAGGAAGTTTCACATACGTTTTTCAATCCGGCATAGTTTAATCCGGCTTCTTTCAATACTTTCACTGTATTTTCGCGTCCTTGTGTACCGAAATCGCCGTTGTGGTTGTTGGCAATGTTTATTACGTCGAATCCGGCTTCTGTCAGGTAATTGACATAACGGTTCGGCATACGGAAAAAATAACATCCGTTTTTACTTTTACAGTTTTTGGATTGTCCGCCGCTATCGAGAAAGCAACCTTCCAAGTTTCCGAAAGTAACATCGGCGTCGCAAAGCAGCGTTTTTACGTTTTGCAAAAGATCTTTTCCGTCATTGGCAGGCAGTTTCGCTTCCGACGGATAGTTCGATCCCAACATAATATCTCCCGTTCCGATGATAGAAACAAGATTATTTTCTTCCGGATTTTGTGCAAAAACAGAGAGGGAAAGAGCGTTAAAAATAAAAAGGACACAAAAATTTCTGACTAAAAATATTGTATGATGCATTTTGAAATAATTTGAAAATGATTGGCAAAAATACATGAAATTTTTGAAATTGCCAAACCCGCTTTTGAATCTGCCGGCGTTTTGCGAGCCGGCAGTTCAAGGACGAGGTGTTATTATTATTTTTCTTTTCCGGCCATTGCATTGTAAACTACGGCGGCCAATGCAGCGCCTACAATCGGAGCAACGATAAATACCCACAATTGCGGAAGCGCCAACGGATTTTCTGCGAAAATGGCTTGACTGATCGAACGGGCGGGATTAACCGACGTATTGGTCAACGGAATACTGATTAAGTGAATCAATGTCAACGTTAAACCGATTGCTAAACCGGCAAAACCTTTGGGCGAACGATTGTCCGTAACACCCAGAATCATAATCAAAAAGACAAATGTCAATACCGCTTCAACGGCAAAAGCGCCGATCATGCTTATATGTTTGTAACCGGCATCGTTACCGAAGAAATCGGCTCCGAATCCGTTAGCGGCAAATGTACCTCTCGTTTCGCCGGTTTGAGCGACAATAAACGTCATCAGTGCAGCCGCCAAAACACCTCCGATAATTTGAGCCGCAATATAAACACCTAAATCTTTGGCTTTCATGCGGCCGGCGCAAAATACGCCCACCGAAACCGCCGGATTCAAATGCGCACCCGAAACATTTCCTAGTCCGTAAGCCATGGCCACCACGGTTAGACCGAAAGCCAACGCTACTCCCAAAAAGCCAACGGAACCACCGGCAAACACCGCAGTTCCGCAACCACCCAACACCAAAACAAACGTGCCGATAAGTTCGGCAGCAAATTTCTGACATGTTTTCATTTAGATAACTTTTAAAATTAGTATTAATATATAACGTGCAAAGATACGTTGCCTTTTTTATTTACTGAAAAATATTGTGTGAAAAAGTGTTTAATCTACAAACGGTATTTGTTTATTTTGCAATATCAACAATTAGTCAATAATTAGGAGTCATTTGCAAAATCCTCCCCTATCCCTTTTTCAATGGGGTATAGTCATGTTGAGCGGAGCGAAGCGGAGCGAAGCGGAGCGAAGCGGAGCGAAGCGGAGTCGAAACATCTACCGATAATTGTTAATCACAAACAAGGTTCATCGCGCCTATTGCGGAGCGATAGGGTGTTTAACGTTTTTCAGGAGATTGCGGGTCAAGCCCGCAATGACAGGAGTGTGCAGTGCGCTAAATTAATGTTTAACTTGAACATAGGATTTTGCGAATAAGCCAATATCAGCTTTCAATCCGTTTCTTCCAAAAAAAATATTTCTTCGAGCGGTTTGCCGAATACGCGTGCAATTTTGAGCGAAAGCACAGTTGATGGCACATATTTATTTGCTTCCATTGCATTGATAGTTTGCCGGCTGACCGAAATTTTTTTTGCCAATTCTTCTTGCGTTAAGTTGGCGATGGCGCGTTCTATGCGGATATTATTTTTCATTGTCCGCCTCCCACAACAATCAAAAATATTTGTAATGTGTACGAAAAATCATGAGACGGTTGTCCGTCAAAATAAGGAATCTTTTCAACATTAAAAGTTAAAAGTTTTTCTAATGCGCTGTTGAAGAAGAAAGTAAGGATGCCGAGTGCCAACACACAAAAGCCAATCCATTTGCATTTGTGCGATAAAAGAAACTTACTATTCGGATAATCCGAAAACATCTACATTTTCTACCATATATCACTATCTTTGCACTTGATTAAATTTGAAAGAAGATGAAAATTTTAGTTATCGAGGATGAACCTGAAATGGTAAAGACAATCGAATCCTTTTTGAGCAACGAAAAATTTATCGTGGAAAAGGCGACAGACTACGATTCCGGCATCGAAAAGGTATTTTTGTATGAATACGACTGCATTTTACTGGATATTTCCTTACCCGGCGGGAGCGGCTTGAAAATTCTGGAAAAAATGAAAAAAGCAGGCGTCGCAGGAAATGTCATTATTATTTCGGCAAAAGATTCCATCGAGGATAAAATAACCGGACTGGATTTCGGGGCGGACGATTACCTGACAAAACCCTTTCATCTTGCCGAACTTCACGCCCGTATCAAAGCCGTGATGCGAAGAAAACAGCTGGGCGGAAAGGAAATTCTTCACTTCGGGAATCTGTCGCTGGATTTCAAGAACCGCCTTGTCTTTGTCGATGAAGAAGAGTTGAAGTTGAATAGAAAAGAATTTGACATGCTCTCGTTTTTTGCCGCGAACACCAACCGTTTAATCACCAAAGAAGCGCTTGCCGAACACGTTTGGGGCGACAATACCGATGCCGCCGATAACCTTGATTTTGTCTATTCGCAGATGAAAAATCTGAGGAAAAAGCTCAAAGACAGCGGTGCTGATATTGTAATAGAGAATGTTTACGGCATCGGGTACAAATTGGATAAATAATGCAGGCTTATCAATCACTAATGTTTCGCACCAAGTTCTACGCCCATAAAAAGGCGAAAAATAGATAAAAAAAAGTAGCATATTTAGCTAATAAGTTATTAAAAATGACTATCTTAGCAGAGAATTTCCAAATCAATAAATAT
>BNWW01000084.1 GCA_025999115.1 Bacteroidia bacterium | reverse complement strand
CGACAACGCGAAATGCGGCAGTTGGAAAGCGATTTCGACTGTGCAATTAAACAATTATCTCAAAAATATTGAGTGGTAAATAAATAAAACAACAAAAACATATTTTATAAATTTTAAATTAAAAGGAAAATAAAAAAATGGAAAACGAATTTGAGTATTATTTTATTGGCAGGGCAAACAACCCGCAGCACCCGTTATTGATAGAAGATTCCGATTGTCCTCCATACTCGTGGGAAGAGAGTCGCATTGAAAATCCCCAGCCAATGTATTATTGTTTAGGAAAACCTGTTCCGCGAAAGCCTAAAATGGTGGATTATCATTCTTCACCTGATTCTGTTATCTCAAAAAAGATTTTTGATGTATTGGATAACTTGAATGTCAAAGGAATACAGTTAATTCCAGCGGTAATCAGAGGAAAAAACGATGAAATCTATGAAAATTATTGGTATATCCATATTATAAATCGCTATCCCGCATTAGACCGTGAAAAGTCCATTTATAGGTGGGACGATTTTCTTAAAGAGGCCGAGGCATTAAAAAAAGTGGTTTTGAATGAAGATTTTTTAAAGACCATTCCATTGGAAGAACGTTTAATTTTTTATCTGGAAGAAAATGATGCTAAACAATTTTTTCATAAATCGGTAGTAGATGCTATAATGGCAACCAATCCCGAAGGCGTTGCTTTTTATAATGTGAAAGAATGGCACGAAGGTCAGCAGTTTGACAATTAAAACATATTTTATAAATTTTAAATTATTAAAAAAATGAACACAAAAACAATTCTTTCGGTAATGCTGATTTTATCGGCAATTTTAGTGTCTTGCGGTGGCGACAACGCTACGCAGCAGGTAGTGAAGCAACTCTCTTCGAGTTATGATTTGGACGGACAGGAAGTAGAACTTGTCGGTTATGTCGCGATTGCCTCCGGCAAAGGCGGCGGGGCATTGATAATGAACAACCAGATTACCGTTGGTTTGGTAAATTCAAACTGGCAACAAAAACAAGATGCTTTTGCCAGTGCAAATATCAATTTCGGACAAAACCCCAACTGTTTGTATTTGCCCGAAAAATTCCAACTTGGAGATGTTGAAATCTATGATTCAAGCGGACAAAAGTATGGTGTCAATACCAAATTCGCTTTTAAGGCAAAGGTAAAATATACCCGCAAAGATTGGGAAAAAGAAACGGTTGTTGATGAAACCGACAAACCCAAAATGCAGATTTACGGAGTAAAAACACCTGCTCAACGCGCTGAAGAAGCCAAAAAAGCAGCCGAAGAACGCAAAAAGGCAACAGGCGACCCCAACGATTACTCCTTTAAATTGACGGTTGTCGAAATATCTGTAGCAAAATGAACTGTATTTAAAAATAAAAAATAAGTATCATGGACACAAACAATTTTCCCAGAAGCATTTACGAGTTTTATTGGACAAACTCCTCTATGTTTGAAGAAAGAGTTGATAAACAGAAAAGGCTTATCAGCTATGTACTGACAGCAATTTGTGTGCTGTTGATTATTTTTCCCTCAATTATTCCGATAGGAAACTGGCTGGTACGCATCGTTGCGGTTATCGGACTGATTGGTTTCGGCTACTCTGCCTTTTTCGGCAGCAAAGACTATTATTCTTTGGCAAGCGGAGGGAAAATCAAGAAGCTTGCAACTAAAAAGTTTGCATACCCCGAAAACAACGCAACGCTGGATTGCGCTGCCTGTCAAAAAGTTATCAGTATGTTCCGGAATGATGATTTTGCAGGTCTGGCAGCCGAGCCGGCTTCTAACGACCGACCGCTGCAACTCGACATTCACGAAGATGCAACAGGAAAAACGTTTTACCTGCTGCTGACGTGGTATTTTTCTACATCAGACAATCGCGGCATCACTGATGTAAAAGTAATTCAAGAGCCGCAGTATTCGCAATTCTATTCAATTATTAAAAGTATTAAATCAACTTAAAAAACAGTTTTATGAAAAAGATTTTAGCAACAATCATGTTAGGCATTGCCCTCAGCGTGGCAGCGCCAAGTGTAGCAACGGCAGAAACGCAGGTTGAAAAAGCGATGCGCGAACAAGCCGAATCGAAAGCCCGACAGGCAGAAGAAAGAAAAATTGAAGAGGCAAGACGCGACAGTCTGGAACTCGTACGCCAACAGCAACAAGCAGAATATCTCGCGCAAAACGCAAAATTGCTTCGTTACGTCTTGCTTATTTGCGGTGTATTTATAGTCGGTTTTGTCGGCTCGTGGATATACCGTAACAAAAGCACTTTCCTATCTGTTGTCCGTGTTTTCACCGGCGGGTTTCGTATTGGCGGCGATGTTACCACTCTTGAATCGAAAAAAATCCTCGTCGGCGCGCTTTACGCCTACCAGCAAGGCGCATTCCTCAATACGATGAAAGCAGACATCGGCAACAAACTCTACACTATTCTGAGCGAATGGTGGGACGTTAATGGCAGAGATACGGCTATTGAAACGCTTGATTATCTGCGAGATAAAGGTTTTGTCTATTATTTTCCAACCGTTTGGAAAGCCGCGCAAGCCGGTTCCGACGAAGCGATAAAAGCCATTATCATTGAGAATATGACCACGCAGGAAGATGCCGAAAAAGCCTACTCGCAAACCTATAATTTGAAAGAGTCCATCAATCAACTCAAAGAATTGAAAATCATTAATCACGCCGATGATATTGAGAAACTGGGAGTTGAAGGTTGGGACGCAGGGCGTTTGATTTTCATCGCCCGCCTTTGCTACGAAGCCAAATACATCACGGAAGACGAGGCGTGGGAATACATTGACGCCGCTTACGCATTGGCGCAGCGCAAGTTCAGTTCGTGGGAGGAAATCGCCAACAGTTACATCATCGGGCGTTTCCTTTGGAATGGCGCTGCTGCCAACGATGCTATGCCCACGCTTGCCGAAGATTTGATAAAGAAATCGAACAGTCCCTGGCAACAAGTGGCTTGGAAATAATAATAATTTTAAAGAATGAAAAAGACAATCATTCAATTAGTTTCCGGCGCATTTGCGCTGATGTTGGGCGGTTGCGGCTTTTTTGGCGCGAATGTTACCGAGCAAAAATCCATCAATAACTTTTTCCCTTCAAAATTGGAAAAAAACATTGACCCGCAGACCGTTGTATTCTCTCTGATGATGAGTACAACACAAGATTTTTCATTCGATATGGACGTTGCTTCTATTAAATGTTTAGAGCCAAACGCAGATGAGCCTGTGCAATATAGTTTTACGATAACAGGCAATCAAAAACCGCGCAAGTCAAAGGCATCTATGGAGATAGATTTTTCCAACCCCGGAAAAATAAAAAAGTTGGAAGCCGCCAACGGTATAAAACTGAACGAAATAGACTTTTCGCAAGTGGCGACCCATGTGAATAAGGCAATCGAAATGCTGAAAGCGGAAGGCTATCAGGCAGACGGCGTTAAGTTGTATAATATGACTTTCAACGGCAACCCCAAAGAAACGAAGCACCGTTTTTGGGTGCGTTGCAAAGGCGGCACTAATTTGGGTACCAACAATCGGGGTGCGGCGGCATTTGTTACCGAATATTCCGAATTTACCTTTACTGCCGATGCAGAAGGCAATGTAAGTGTGGAAGAATAGATTATGGCGAAGAATGGTATAGCGGTCAGCCGGTTAATCAATAAAATGTCCGAACTGTGATTTTAGTATGATTAAAATCACAGTTCAGACAATAAAAAATCAAATAATTATGCAAACCTACGAAATCAAAAAAATGTACGAACAAAATGCCCCGCAAGAGGACATTTTGAACGCCTATCAAACCGCGCTTGCCGAAAGCGGCAACGATTACGGTGTAGAACTGATTACGCTTGCGGCAAACTTTGCCGATGTCCGCGCCCTGCGCTTGCTGGTAGAGGCAGGCATTGACCCGCTGCTGCAAGACGAATACAAACATACGCTTTTGCACATTGTGGCAAAGTTAGACGAGGCGCGGTATTACCTGCCAAGAGACGAAGACATAAAAGCAAGTGTGGCGTTTTTGCTCGAACAGCGCGTCAGTGTGCTGCGCAAAGACGACAACCGCTATATGTGCTGTTATCACTACGCGGCGGAAGAGGGCAATTACCCTTTCATTGCCGCGTTGGCAGAACACGGCGCGAAACTCACAATGACCGACCGCGATGGAAACACCGCCATTCACATTGCCGCCGATTATGCGAAACGTCCGATAAGCAGTCTTCAATATGCCGAAGACAGAGTTAAAAAAGCCGGTGAAGAGTTGGTAAAAGCGGCAAATTTGGGTGAGTCGTGGATAAAATCCGCCCAAAAAAGAGTGCAGGAATGCAATGAAGAATTACAGGCAATTCACAAAAAAATAGAATATTATTTCCTGACAGTCAAAACATTGGTAGAAAACGGGGTGGATAAGGACGAGAAAAACCAGTATGGGCGCACGGCGTTGGAAAATGCCGTTGAGTCCGGCGCCAAGAAAATGGCTGCTTACCTCAACGGCGAAGACGTGGAAAGCGGCGGCGCGGCAACCGGTGGTATGAACTTGCACCAAGCCGTTATCAAAGACGACCTGGGGGCAATCGCCACCCTGCTGAAAAACGGTGCCGACCCCAACGCCCTGCTTGACGGCGAGCCGACTGACGACAGCCGTGATTATCTCGGCTGCACGCCGCTTGCAGTGGCTTGCGACTGCAAGAGCGTGGAGGCTGTAAAACTGCTCTTGCAAAACGGCGCGAAACCCGATTACAAAAACGGCGACGGCAAAGCCCCCATCACGTGGCTGCTGACCTGCGGGCACAATATATCAATGGAAAAAGTGCAAAAGGAAAAACGTGTGGAACAAATCCTAAAAGCCTTTATTGATGCGGGTTATAACATCAACGACACCGTCAATGACGATGCCGATACGCTCGTTACCTACGCATTGAAATATGCAGCGGACACCCGTCTGTATCACTTTGACCTCGAGGTCGTTGCCAGCGAAGAGGCGATGCGCTACCGCGCCGATTTCAACCTGAGCAACCACGCGGGACAAACTCCGCTGATGCTCGCCTGCACGAAAGACCAGGAGGAGATAGAAAACACCCTGCTGAGTATCCTCGAAGCAGGCGTAGAAGTCAATGCCCGCGACACGGAGGGCAACACGGCGTTGCATTATACTTTCAAAAACCGTTCAAAAAACACCACTAAAGCCTTTTGCGAATTGCTCTTGGATTTTGATGCCGATGTCGCCGTAGCCAACAACAAAGGCGAAACGGCTATGGATATGGCGGTGGCTACCGAAAATGAGCCGCTGGTGAAATTGTTGTTGAGTAAAATGTGATAAAAAATTATGAAATATGAATAATCTTTACGGACCACCACCCAACAGCAACAAATCGACTGATTTCAGTGCCGGTTGTCTGTTGATGAACAACGGGCAATATGTTGATGCACTGCTGTTTTTTCAATCACAGGACACCGAAAACACGGTTGTTCAATATAATAAATCCTTGTGCTATTTCTTTGCCAACGATTTTCGACAGGCAAGAGAAAATATCGAAAAGTGCATCAGAAACATCAAAATACTATTGCCTGTTCAGCGAAATGCAGCGATAAATCAATTGCTTGAAACAGAGGCGCAATCGGCGAATTACCAAAATCCGCTGATTGGAGAAAGTTTGACGCTTTGCCCCGAACTCGTTTTGCTGCGCGCCAACCGCTTGCTGTACGATATTTGTGTGCAAACAGACGACAACGAAACGGCGAAACGCATTGCCGATACACTTGCGAATAAGCATTTTTCAAATATAAATTGAATGGCAGTAAAATAATTAGTTTGAATGACCTGTTATGACAACAGAGAATAAAATAATAACAGGATTTGGCGGAATTGAAAAATACTATTCAAGAAATTGGATTATGCAAATTTTTTAACGTGTTTTTTTATGCAATATTAATTTATGAGTACCTTTGCACTCGAAATTTAATAAGGATTAGACAATGAATTTCTGACAACATATTGTCACAGAATGGATTAAAGAATGTGTCGGTAGCCGGGTTGTCGCGATTTCGGCAATTTTATACGGTATATCTCTTGGGACACTCTCCCAAAGATTGGGGACAATGACAATACAAAATATGCAATTAGTAAAAAGTGATAAATAATTAAACAGCAATGATTTATACTGAAGCTTGTAAAGTACAGGCAAAAAGAAAAGTTGCGCATATTTATGAGTTAAATGACATTTTAAGGGTAGTGCGATTGAGAAGCGAAAGAAAACGGAGCATTTCTGACAATAATGGCTCACTTTGGAAAATAAACGAAAGAAAAGGAATAAGAATGATGTAAAGATATTTTATAGATAGTTGGCTTTTGCGGTGTTCGCTATGCTCACACCGCACCGCCAACCCCACGCCAAAAAATTGGCTTCGCCACTTTTCGGCTCTGCCCACCCACCACCCAACAAGTGAGTAGGACAAGAAGATATAATATGATTTTTTGAATAATTGTTAAATGAAACATAAAAAATTGTATTTTTGCAGGTAATTATTGCTTGAAATAAAAATAAGTAATCTATATGAACGACAACAAAATAAAAATCTTTATTGGCAGCTCGTCAGAAGCAGCAAATAATCAAGACGTTGCTAAAAAATACTTGCGGATAATTTCAAGCATAGTAAGACGTGCTGGTGCAGAACCTATTGCGTGGGATAAGTCGCCTTCTAAAATTTTCAAACCGGGTAAAAGTACTTTTGAAAATTTAGAAGAATCAATTACAAGAGAAGATATAAAAGCGGCAATATTCATTTATTCCAAAGATGATGTAACTTGGAGTAGAGGGGACATACATAGTGTTGCAAGAGATAATGTTGTATTTGAACACGGTTTATTTTCAGGTGTTTTAGGTAGAACAAAAGCAATAACTGTGAAAGTTGGTAACATTAAAATGCCTTCTGATTTATATGGCATAACTTGTATTGATTATTGCAAAAATCCAGACGATGCAGAATTAGAGATTTGCCAATGGGTAACAGAATTGATAAATAGCGAACAAAACAATGGTTTTAAAGATAAAAACGATGTGATTAATCAAGAAATAATACAGAAAAAAGAAGATAACTTGGACATTTTAAGTGATACTGTGAGTATTTTGAAAAATAATTTTCATAAAATTCCAGAGTCTTGGATTGATGAAATTAAAAATTACATTTTGCTCCCTTTTGAAGAAATGTCAAAAGGAGCGTTACTTGGGGAATTCGCATTAAACACAACACAATATTACGATTCTGTTTTAACGAAATTTGAACGGGTGCATTTCAAATTGTCGTTTTTTTCTAAGCCGCCAACCTATTCGTATTTTTGAGTACGTCAATCACTTTATTCCATTGCCTATTCATAGCAATCACTCTCAATCGCAACATATTTTGTGTGCCC
>BNWW01000083.1 GCA_025999115.1 Bacteroidia bacterium | reverse complement strand
AGGTTACATACGGACGGAATTTGAATTTCTTCACGGCATTGGCTGCCAATTGCGAATCGGCGTTTCCAATGATAGGCGCCCAAACCATGGGTTTCAGTTCCTTTCCGTAACCGGAGCGGTTTTTCAATGCCACTCCAAACGGGCTGCGCGCCAAGGTGCAGGGCAGCGGGTTGAACGGAAATTCCGACGGATCGGCAAAAACACCGTAAGTAATAACGCCGCTTGTGAGGAAAGTTCCGGGCAAAGTGGCTAAAAATGCAGGCGTCATATACGACGAAGCCGGCACGCGCATACCGGTAAAAGGCAGCGGCTGGAATAGTTCCACCGTTTCCTGCCTGTCTAATTCGGGAGAACCATAAAAACCGACGGAGAAATATCCGGCAGTAAGCGCTTTCAACGAAGTTTCCACAACGGGTTCTTCATTTCCGGCAGGAAGTTCTATCCGCGCCGTTAGCTGATAATTTGTATTATCTTGATACACAAGCGTAATCACGCCATTCGATTCGCTGACCGAAGCCGGCGTTCCCCGAAGCGTAAACGCTCCGGCATTGGAAGAAAATAAATCCAAATCGCCGCCATAAGCAACCGTTTTGTAATTAAAGTCTTCCGTAATTTCGGACAATCCAACGGTAGGCTTTGCCGATTTGAACACTACATAGAAAGCAGGCGTGAAAGTACGCACGGCTCCGCTCGACAACTCTTTCAGTTCGTAGCTGTTGTTGTCCGTACTGAAATTCAATTCGTAACGACTATTTGTCAGTTGGAGGTTTACAGCCGGCAAACTTGCTATGAAACAAAAAGAAAAGATAAGAAGTATGACTCTTTTCATGATATTATTCCAAATAATAAGGATTATTTAAACAAAACTATCTCATTAGAACGTTCAATGCTTCCGTCATTTTTGAACTGTTCCACCACTATTTTTACCGACGAAGCGGCAGGGTCCAAAGGCACAGTAAACTCGAATGGAAAATCAGGCTTATGCAGTTTCTCCCATTTTGCGCCATCTATCGAGTACGAGAGTGTTGCGCTATCGTAACCGGTATCATCTTTATTCACATAGACAAAAAGAGTGGTCAGATTGCTTCCCATTGCTAAACGCATGGCTACAACGCCGCTCCCGGCATCTTGCTGATAGGCTTGCTTCCAGCTTGGAGCCGGGTTTTCAAACTGTCGCCGCAATTCGGAAGACGCCGTTACGCCATCAATCATCAACACGGTTATGCCGTTAGGAGCAATATTGGTTTTCAGCCTGCCGTCGATTAATTTTGCCGTACCCGCTTTTTTGTTGTCTTTCCAAACTTCAACACGGTGTTCTCCTTCCAGATTCAATGTATATTCTTTATTAACAGAAATGTTTGCCGCTTGCTTTTCTGCGGATTGATTGGTCAGCACTACATAAAACCGGTCGTTGGTATATCCGCACAAAAAGTTTATTTCCTTGTTTCCTGTATCTACAAGGTGCTGAGGCAAATAAAGATTCACGCCGGTATCGTGATAAATCTTCCCTGTTTGCTGTCCGTACAATTTACTTTGCAGGTAAGCGAAGCCTTCGACAAATTGCGAAGGAAAGTCGATAGCGCCTTCCGATTTCACATAAGCATCGGTTATCAAATAATCGGTCAATATGTTTGTATGAGGCCAAATATGGTTGTAGTGGAACGAGTTTACACTCAATTCGTCATACTTGCGGTAGGGATATTCCGGCGATTCATAAACATTTGTCCTGTCGGTATTGATATGGTATCCGGGGAAATTGGCATACCTGCCGATAACGGCCGAGCGGGCAATATCCTGCAACCAGTTGTCGTTGGTTAGATAGCCGATACGCATCATCCACGGGGCAAAGTTCGTCATGAAAATTCCCCTGTGTCCGGTAGAAGTTCCCGAACTTTCGGATGTCAGCCCGATTTCGCTCAAACGCCAAGCAGGAACTTCGGCTTTCGGAGCTTCCATGCGCTTGTATCCTTTGCCTTGCAGGTAAGCATAGTGCGGCGCCCATCCTTCGGGATTAACCACTACGTTCTTATCGGGAATTTGGGGAACAAACCATATAAACATGGCATATTGGCGAATACTTTTGTGAGCCGCCTCCAAGAAACGTTTCTCTGTCGTTAGCTCATACAGTTCTAAAAGAGACACATAGTTGGGCGTATAGCCTGTCCAGAAGAAATATCCCGAACCATTGAAACCGTCCGCCGGTTTATTTACCCGCTGCGCCAAATATTCGTCCGCCCCCGATATAGCTGCATCCAACCATTGTTTATCTCCGGTGGCTTTGTATAATTGCATCGCGCCTTCCCATGTTTTACCCGATTCTTTATCGTCCAGATTGCGGGTGCGGACACCGTTGTATTCCTTTATGGCCAAGTCGAGCAAGAAAGTGTTTACTTTTCCCGTAACAAGATATAATGTAACTAATTCGCTTATCGGGGCGCAGGGGCCTTTCAACAAACGGGACGGCGACTGTATTTTTTGGTTCGGGTCGATGCAGAACAAGAATTTTTCACGCGAAAGCATATATTCCACCATCGGATACGCGCGTTGTTTGAATATATCTTCGCGCCCTGTCAGCAAGGATATCTGCAACGGATTGAGCGAAGATACATTTTTAACCGCTCCCGGAGCATCGGTTGAATAGTTGCATCCTTTCAGACTGTCGATAAACAAGCTGTATTTGCTCATGCCGTAATCGACCATGTTGTCCAGCGTAGTATTGAGGGACACCTGTTCCTGATGACGGTAATTCCTGAAATTGAACAATTCGCGACCTATCTGTTCAAAAGCCTTGTTTAAGGTATTTTTCTTCACATACAAATTGGCGGAAAACGTAAATGTTTCGTTTGCTTTCATCTTGGAATTGATACCGCCAAGCGCCGGTGCAAAAATCTGAGGTTGCATTTTGCCATCCTTATTTCTTAAAGCCACGCCAAAACGGCTGTTCGTTGCTGTCGGAAGCGGTTCGAAAGGCATTTCTTTGGTATGGGCGACCACGCCAATGGAAACTCCTTTGTAGGTAACCAATGTAGTGGGCGCCGGACAGCGATAGGCTAAAGTTAAATAGGAGTTATCAGGCGCTCTTTTTTCCTGCCAAATCAAGGGTTGCCACAATTCATCAATCTCCGCTATCTCGAAAGCGGGAGCGCCGGTATAACCGATAGAGAAATAACCAGCTACGGCAGGCATAAAGCTGAAACTTAAAACAGGATATTTTTCCGACAAGTCGATTTGTGCGTGAAGCCGTCCCAGTTCCGATTGGGGAAATTCAAACGATACAAGCTCCCCTTTTTTTGTAACCTTGTCGGCTGTCAATACTTCATTTCTGCCGCCGGCATACAAATTTGCAGTAACCGGCTGTTTTCCTTTGCTCAATATCTCATCGTCGAAGCCATCGCCAAACTGGTCGGATTTTCGGGCGGTATATTTTAATTCTTGGGTGGTATCAAACGCATTCCAGACAGCCACATTGTATTGCACCCCTTTAATTCCTGCCGATTTAGCTCCCAAATTAGGATTGGCCGGCGAATAGATTAGGGTAAAAACAGGCGAAAATGTAAATTCAACGCCTCCCTCTTTGATTATCAATGAGTTGTTTTTGACGTTCGCTCCAAGAATATTAAAAGAGAGCGATAACAGGCATAATATTATAAATAAATTATGTTTCATGGCATTAGATTATATTGAGTACAGTTATTTTACAATTAATCCGAAAATGGCGGCAGGAGTATGAGCCGACGGATGCTGAACTTCGATCGTCAGTTTATCCGTCCGTATTTCCTCCTCAAACCGGATAGCGCATACGGTTTGATAGTTGCCGGAAATTTCCTTCACTAATTTGTCGTTTGCATATATTTTGATATTGTGCACGACCAATGGCATATCATTATCATAATGTCCCATTTGCACATTCTCCATAGCGTGGTCGTAGTCGGTATCCAAAAACAGAACTACCTCTTTTATCGTTTCCAAGCTGTCGAAATTGAGCGTAAGGCTTGGTTTATCGTCTTTTAAGTCGGCAGCCCACGCATTGGTTTTCTTCACGGGACGATAGTAAGCGTTCAACAAGTTTGTAGCGTTGAAACATTCGAGCGGTTGGCCAAAACGCATGGCAAAGTTGGCGCCATCTGGACGGCGCCGGGGACACCAAAATTCAAATTCTTCAATTCCGATTCCGGCGGGAGGCGTTTGTTTTCCAAAATTTGACACCGCAGGATTTATATAATTAAAGACCGAAACCGTTCCGGTAAGCAGCATTTTCGATGAGCGAACCCGAATCTTTTCGTTTTGCATCAAACAAATAAAGCCATATCCGTTACAGTTTTCTTTGAATTTGAGCGTTGGTGTTGATGTTCCTTTGGGTAGAACCAGTTTTATTTCCTCCAATATTACATCAGGGGTAAAATTGAAATCCTTTGAACTTGTGCTAAGCCGGCAAACCAATTCCGTATCTTCGCCGGCGTTTATTTCCAGCGTTATTTCGGGAATATTTCCTTCAAACGGCAGTAATTGCGCCGACGAATAATCTAATCTGCGCCAATCATTGTCAAAGGGTATTTCGTCCAATTTCAACACGCTTGATACGGCGATTTTCGATTTATACAGCAGATTGCCGGTATCGGCCAAATCCGTATTGGGAATATATTGTCCGCTGTTAATCAACGCTTGTTGCAACTCGCCGATATTTTCCGGTTGAATGTAAAACGACGGCAACGTTTTATTTTTCGCACATAAAGCTGCCGCCATTCCGATGGCCTGTCCGGTATGCGCGGAGGTACACATAACACGGGTCGAAGCGTGTGCAATGTGAGAGGCGCTCATGGTGCGTCCGCCGACATATAGATTATCCAAATCCTTGCTCACCATGCAACGGTAAGGTATTTGGAATATACCTTTGCTGTGCCACTGGTTGCAGCCGTTTTGAGGAGAGTACACCGCATCGGCCGGATGTGTATCAATCGACCAACCGCCATAAGCTACCGCATCATAATGAGTACGTTGCTCTATTACGTCGCTTTGAGTAAGCGTATAATGCCCGATAAAACGGCGGCTTTCGCGTTTGCCCGGCATCAATCCGACCCATTCCAGCGTTTGGGTTTCCATATCCGGAAATTTACCGCTGTTTTTAATATAGCCCCAAACCCCGTACACAATTTTCCAGAGTTCGTATTTTATCGTTTCCGTATCGTGAATGGTATCTAACCGGCCACCGTATTCCAGCCACCAATATTTGCATCCATGCTGCTTGACGTTAAAATAATGCGGATTGTTGAGTTTAGGAATCAACGTTTCTATCTCGTCTGTTTTGATGGCGAAACCGGGTGCGATATATTTGACCGGTTTTCCCGTGTCTTTGGTATAAAAGAGGATAGAATGACCGAGCAATTTGCCATATTCCTTGTCGGGTGCGAATAATTCTCCGTACACTTCTTTTTCTTCGGCGCCAATACGATACGAAGCGCCCGACAGACAAGCAACCGTGCCATCGCCCGAACAATCGGCAAAATAATCGCCTAAGAACTCATATTTTGTCCCGTTTTGCGGATTAAAGGCATATACTTTTGAAATCCGTTCGGGGCTGCTTTTGGCAATGTCGTAAACAACCGTATTTAAAAATAACGAGATATTTTTTTCGGATTGTACCTTGTCAATGAGTACCATATCAAACAGCAAGGGATTTCCTTCCTTATTTCGATGCAAGTTTTCCACTAAAATTTCGTCGATAACGCCGCCTTCCCTCGACCACCGGTTGTTATTTCCCATGTGGGAAGTCGCGCCCAAAACCCAGACCCGCACTTCGCTTGACGCATTACCTCCTAATACGGGGCGGTCTTGTATCAATGCAACCGAAACGCCTTGACGAGCGGCTGTAATGGCGCAACAAACCCCGGACATTCCACCGCCGACTACAATCAAGTCAAAGTGTTTTGACTCGGTCTTTAATTCTCTCTTATCGCTGAAATCTGAAATAAACATTATTATTCTATCTTTTTATTTTATTTTTTTGATTTTATATATATCCAAGCGCCGAATAGAGCAAGCACGGACGCAACGCCACACACAACCGCTCTGGAAAATCCTTCGGACAGAGCGCCTAAAAGAAGGATAAACAATCCCGAAAGGCAGACACCTATCCCTATCACTTTCAAACTTGCCCGGTTATCGTCATTAATCACTTTTTCGCCGGGCAGGCTTTCTTCTTCCTTGCGTTGCTTCTCTATCCGCTCTTGTATCATTTCTTCGCAAACGGCGGCTTGCGGGTCTTTCTTTTTCTTGATAATAAAGTACAGCTCGACAAGCGCCAGTATCGCTATCGGAACCAAAACACCCACAAGCATTTCGGCAGTGCGGTCGAGCGAAAAACCAAACAGCGGCGTAATAAATTTAAACAGCGCATTGATAGTCAAGCAGAACAAGGTGGTAAAAAGTACGGTGTATTTATTCTGCCGCTTCGAAAACAACGTCCAAAGAACAGGAAGATAAAGCGGCGCTCCGGTCAGGGCGGCAATACTGATAACCACATTCACGATTCCTCCCATCAAGGGAATAAGCAATGCAACAACAATGGATAAAAGTCCGAATCCGATGGTCGAGTACCGGGCGACTTTCATTAACCCTTTATCGGTTGAATGCGGGAAAATCCGTTTATAAATATCGTTGGTAAATACGCCCGCCGATATGTTTAAAGAGCCGTTCAGCGAACTTGCCGTGGCAAATATCATTCCGCCGAGCATCAATCCTAATATTCCTTTGGGTAATACCGCTTTACACATCAACAGGTAAGCCCCTTCGTCGGCCAAGCCGGTTAAATCGCCGTTATAGACACGGTATATCATCGGCGGAAGCATCCAAAGAATGGGGCAAACGAGATACAGGCCGGCAAACAATATCCCTACTTTTCGCGCGTCTTTTTCTGTCTTCACGGAGGTATAGCGTTGTACATAAGACCATTGGCCTCCCAAGAAAACGAAGTTATAGATACAAAAAGCCGCTATAAAAAACAAGGTATATTCCCCATTGAAAACATGAAAGAAATCTTCGGGAGCCTGTTGTATAAAACCGTCCACTCCGCCGACTTTATCAAAACTTAACGGAACTACAATCAGAACGGCAGCCATCAAGATAACAAACTGCAACACGTCGGTTACCACCACAGCCCACAATCCGCCTACCGTAACGTACAGAATACAGATTCCTCCCAACAGCAGGATGGCCGTTTGCAATGGAAATCCGGTTGATACTTCCACTATTTTGGCTACGGGATAAAGAAAAGAACCCATTGTGAAAAGAGAAATCAGCAGGAACAGATAGGTGTAGGCCTTTTGAACGCCGCTTCCCAAGCGATTGGAAATATATTCGGCAGCAGTAAATACGCGCGTCCGCTTCCAACGTGAAACGATGAAAAGGGCGACCAAAAGTCCGGCAATACACATAC
>BNWW01000082.1 GCA_025999115.1 Bacteroidia bacterium | reverse complement strand
TATTTCAACTTTTTTTTCTGCAAATTTTTCATATTGTTTATTTTGGGTTAACCGGGCTTGATGATAAAAATAAATACAGATTCCCATTCTTCCGGAGAATAGTCCACAAGGCAATTTGTCAATATCCAAAGACATTACAAAGCGATTGAAATTTTCGATATGTTCTTTCATCATACCTCCTCCTCTGATTGCTCTAATGAAAATTGCTTTTTTAAAAGATAAACCAATTGTTGCGAAACAGGATATTCAAATTTACGAGCAAAGAAAGCTGTAGATTTCATAAGTGTTGTATAGTCTTTTTCATCTAAATTAGCCGGAATATTTCCATTTCTGTAATTCCAATCAATATAACGCAAATTATCATTAATTGTATTTTTTGCAAATGGAGAATTTAAAACGATAGAGGGAAAATAAGTTTCTTCGGGGGCAAAAGTATATTTTAATCTACGATAAAATGCAGACTTCTTTTTGGAATATTTTAAAATAAAGGCGATACATAATTTTGATAAAGAAAACCATCCTGAGCCACCATATAAAACTCCCCAATAGGATTGTAGAGACCTTTTTATTTTATGTTTTTTTTGCCAATCAATAATACGCGAGCATTGAATGTGCCCTTTTTTTGTTTTATCATCGAACAAATCATACGGATAATAGTATTCAAACCGAATTAATGTGCCATTTTCCCAATTTTGTGCAGGAAGTGTGTGATATCCCAAAAACTCTTTCCCTTTGTGTTCTTCGAAGAAAGATAAAAAAGATTTCACATTTTTTACAGGAAAATCCATACCGCTAATTAAATGAAAATAATCTGCCTGATTGTCTTTCGTTGCTTTATCTAAAAGCAATAATGCAACCCGAAGAATATTGAAACCACCCCAATTCACTCGATATTTTCGAATTACAAAAACCACATTTTTTTCTTCTGAAAGAATTCTAATTTGCTCTTTTGAAAAACTACTTTTTTTGTCAATATGAATATAAATAAAAAAAGGTCCATCATGAAAATAGTAAATTAAATCGAGTAAATGCTTGAAATTTTTATGCGCGATTATCAAAATTGCATGTTTCATAAGTATCTTATTAAAATATTAATTAATCTTTTCAATCCATGACCAGCTGCGGATATACATTTTCAATTCTTCTGTTGTCATACTGCAAACTTTACAAAATTCTTTTTTATTTGCCAATTCAATTTCATTATTAGCATAGCGGCTATTCTTTCCGCGTGTATGAAAAAGATGGAATAATGGTCCGTCGATTCTTCTTATGGATTGTCCAAGAATTTCCATACGGGAATATCTTTCGGCATCTTCCGGTCCCCAACCATAAAAATATTCATTTTCGCCACCAAACTCTTTATATAATTTGACATTGACCATATAAGCGCCTCCCACAGAGTAATATCCATTCATAAGTCTTTTAGACAGGAAAGGAGAATCAAGCGCTTCAAAATTGAAAGTTTTAGAAAAAAAAGTTGAAATATATTCGTTCATATTATAAAATAAACCGGAAAAAGGATATACCATTGTATAATTTCCCTTGTCAAGTAGATTATATGCACTTTGTATTTGCTTTGGATAAGTAATGGCATCCGTATCCCAAATGGCAGCATAAGGTGTATTTGTCATACTCAACATTTGATTAATGTATTTTGTACGATGAAAAATGGGATCATTATCATAAACATATATATAATCCAAGTTTTTAATATTTGAAATTTCAGATACTCTCATTTGATTATCCGCTTCAATAACTATAAAATAAGAATGAAAGTGGGTCTGTAAAAAATCCAACACTAATTTTAAATTCCTTCTCCGGTATTCCGAATCAATTCGGACAGGGAAGCAAAATGTTATTTTTGAAAGATTTCTTTTTCTTTGTTGTGAATTATTTTTCATATTGTTGTATGATAGCATTAGTATATTCATTTTCAAAAAATAACAATCCATAGCCTAAACCAAAGAGATTATTGATTGCTATACCTTTATGCTTAATTTCTTCTAAAACCTGACTGATTTGTTGCCAAAGAGAAGAGTCGTGTTGAATCAATCGCAAAAAACAATCATTAAATAGCTGATGATTATCATATAATAGACTATATATTCCTGCTTTTGATAATTCGGAAACTATTGCTATTTTACCTTTAGGAATTAATTTGGCTATATAGGTATTTAATGCCTCCATATCAAATTTGGACATCATCGAAAAATTGATATCTTTCAAAGAAAATAATAGTCTTTGAAAAGTTATTACTTCCGAAAAACTATCAGACGAGTATATCTTATCTGTAAAAGAAGGAAAAAGTTGCAATAATTTTTGGGTTTTGCAGGGATATAATTTTTGTTTATGAACTTCAATCAAAAAATAAAAGATAGAATTAAGCAAAGTTAATGATAATGGCGGATTACATATTTGTATATATGCCGTTCCTAACAGGATTCGTTCACATTCATCCACTTGATATATCAAATTTTCTTTTACTGAATATTCAGATGTAGATTCCTCGTTCTTTATTTGCTTTAAGAGAAACAAGCCATTAGAAAACAGACTACTGTTAAGATCAATTTGTGTAGGAGTTTCAAATTTTTGTTGAATTACTTTATAAATGGTTGTTCTTATGAATTGTTCTTCATTCAAATCTAAAAACTCATAGTCTGCTAAATGATTTATCGCCCAAACAATTCCGGTAGTTCCCGAATAAAAATTAGGAGACATCTCATATAGCTGATATGTCCAAAGTGTATCAATTATTTTATCAGCTGTCTTCTCTGCCTTTTTATCTTGCATTATCTTGGAATAAAAATACAAGAACATGGCTATCCCTGCTTGTCCATTCATCAATCCGAAATCGTTTGGAAGCCAATTTTTTTGAACAAAAATATTCTTAATCAATGTCAAACATTTTTCTTTCATCACTTTCAATATTTTTATTTTTATAAATTTTCTTTCAATATTTTCTTTATGGGTAATACAAATCTTTCTAAAAGAGAAATATCTTCCGTGATAATATCCGCTTGTCCCTGCATATTGGGCAAAAAGGGCAATTCTTTTTTATAGGTGGTAATTAATTTGTCGGGCAGACTGATCTCTACCGTATAATAAATTAATCCGCTTGATTGAGTAGGAATGAGCGAAATATTTTGTACTCTCCCTCTCAAAATTCCGTATTCATTTTCCGGAAAATTCTCTATCCGTATATTTACCTTTTGTCCGATTTCCACTTTTCCCGAACGGGCAATGGGAAGCGAAGCTTTGCCGATTATCGAAAATGCATTGCCGGGAATAATCGTAAATATATCTTCCCCTGCCGATACGTTTTGATTCATTATCCAATAGTTGGTAAAAGTGATTTTACCATTAATAGGCGCTTTCAATACGTAGCTTATTTCCCACGCTTGTATTTCCGTTTTAATTTGAGAAATTAATGATTGAAGTTGCGTACGCAATCCGTTGAGCGCTTCAATATCCTGATGCCCCGTATCCAACAGAGATTCTTTCAATTGTGCAATTTGTATTTTCATATTATTCAAAGAGGAGTGCATATTTTCGTTGGACAACTTGCTTTGCACATATACACTTTGGGATTTCTCTAATTCTTCTTGCGAAATAACACCATTGGAACGTAATAAGGAATCGCGTTGAAATTGCTTTTGGGTAAGAGTGAATTGTTCATCCGTAAGTTTTTGTTGACGAAGTAAATTTCGGTATTGTTCTTCATATTGGATAATACGCTCTCTCGTCATCTCTATCTTTTGCGGATAATACAGTAAGCGCTTGTATTCTAAATAATTAAAGAGACAAATATAAAACGAGGAATAAATGGATTGTAAGTTTCCAACACGAAGTCCTGTTTCCGGCAGGAAAAGAAGCGAATTTTTTTCAATATCCAAGCGTTCCATGTATTCTTTTAAAGTCAGAATATCTTGGGTATGAGCCGGATTATCAATAACAGCCAAATAATCGCCGGATTTTACTTCCTGATTATCGATTACATACAATTCTTTCAATTTGCCGGAGGAGCGGGCAACAATTTCGGCAGGTGGAACAGAACCGGTCAAAACAATCCGGGCAGAAATAATATCGGGATATTTGAGAATAGCGCTTCCAATCAAAAGAATAATCACGATAATAGCTAAAATGCTTATTCCCCACCGCAATATCCACGGCGGAACACCTCCAAGCACTTCTTGAAATTCTTCGCTGCGCAGTTCTATGTTTTCTTCTTCGTTCATGTCCCTAACTCTAACTGATTTTTCACCAAGGTATAATACGCTCCTTTCTTTGCTGTCAATTCTTTATGCGTTCCCTCTTCTACAATTTTTCCTTTGTCCAATACAATGATATTATCTGCATTTTGTACGGTACTCAATCGGTGTGCTACAATTACTACCGTTTTTCCTTTATAAAATCTGTTTAGATTATCCATAATAATCCGTTCGTTATTGGTATCCAAGGCATTAGTAGCTTCATCCAAAAAGATAAAATCCGGATTTTTATAAACGGCTCTTGCAATCAACAATCGTTGCCGTTGTCCCTGACTGATGCCATTGCCTTCCATGCCGATTTTGGTATTGTATTTCAAGGGCAAGGATTCGATAAATTCCTTGATATTAGCCGTTTCAACAGCATGTAAAAGTCGTTTTTTATCCACCTCTTCCACCCCTACGGCAATATTATTGGCAATGGTGTCGGAAAAAATAAAACCGTCCTGCATAATCGCGCCGGATTTTTGCCTCCACAAATGCGGATTAATTTCTTCAATATTCATATTATCGACTTTAATTGCTCCTTTCAAGGGTGGATAAAAACCCAGCAGCAATTTGATGATGGTCGTTTTTCCACTGCCGCTGGCTCCAACAATGGCGGTTATTTTGTTTTGCGGAATCGTCAAACTCAGATCTTCCAATACGTAATCGCGTTCGGCGCCGTCGTAGCTAAAATAAACATTTTCTATCCGGATCGTTTTGTTTGCCGGGATTTCATTTATTGTATTTTCAATCGTTTGTTCTTCATCTTCTTTATTGTGGATTTCATTCAATCGCTCCAAACTTATTTTAGCATCTTGTAAGGATTGAGCAAAACCAATTACTTGTCCAATGGGTCCGGACAACTGCCCGATAATGTAACCGATAGACATCATCATACCCAAGGTAATTTCTCCTTCTACTACCGCTTTTGCAGAAAGGAAAGAGATGAGTAAGCCTGTTGTTTGACTAAAAAAGATGGACCCTATCTGTTGATATTGCCCTAATGCGACACCTTGAACACTGATTTTAAATAGTTTAACCTGAATGCGCTCCCATTTCCAGCGTTGTTGTTTCTCACAATTATTGAGTTTGATTTCCTGCATACCGGTTATCAACTGAATCATATTGCTTTGATTGGCGGATGATTGGGCAAACCGTTTATGGTCTAATTTCTTCCGGTAACGCATAAATGACAATATCCAAGTGACATAGAAAACATTTCCAATTAAGAAAACGAGCAAAATAGTCAGGTTGTAATAAGCCATAATAAAGGCAAAAATGAAAAAGTTGGCAAAAGAAAACAGGGTCGATAACAAGGTTCCACTCATAAATCCCTGTATGCGCCCATGATCGCCAATGCGTTGCATAATGTCGCCAATATTCTTGGCATCAAAAAAGCGGAGGGGTAATTTCATCAATTTGGTAAGAAAATCCGAAATTAGGGAAATACTAATCCGAGTGTTCATGTGGAGCGATATCCAACTCTGTATAAAACCCATCCCAATCTGTGTAATGGACAAAACCAATTGGGCTATCAAAATCAGCGTTATAAAATTCAGATTATTGTTTCCGATTCCTTGATCAACAACCGCTTGAGTTAGAAAAGGAAAAATAAGAGACAACACACTGCCGATAATCATACCGACTATGATTTGGGCGAATTGAGACTTATAGGGAAATAAATAACGGAAGTAATAGCTTAAATTTTTTTCCTGTTTTTTTTGGTCGTCCTCGTAATCGTAAAATTCAGGAGAAGGTTGTAATAATAGAGCGGTGCCGGTATCTTTGCCGTTGGATTTGGTGCTAATCCAACATTTTAGAAATTCCTCTCTGTTCATTGTATATTTTTCTCCTGCAGGGTCAGCTATATGGATGTTATAATTGTTTTTCTTCTGTTTGATTCCATAACAAACAACAAAGTGGTTTTGATTCCAATGGAGAATACAAGGCAAGGGAACATCTTCGACAAGTTGTTCAAAGGTAATTCTTACTCCATTAGTATGAAATCCGATGCTTTCGGCGGCATCGCTGATACCCAGCATACTTACACCCTCACGAGTGATAAAGCTTTTTTCCCGCAAATTTTGGAGTGTGTAACTGCGACCGTAAAATTTGGCAATCATACGGAGACAGGATGGCCCACAATCCATGGAGTCCAATTGAGTATAGTGAGGAAAAGATTTTTTCATGGCTTTATGTGGCAGAGATTGGGTTTCCCAATAGCCCTTTCATAATCGGATGGCGCCGGACAAATAAATTGATAAATACATTCACTACAGGGTTGTGAATCTCTTACTTTTCGCCATGCTGTATTATCCAGCATTTCCTTATATATCAAATTCAACAGCGTATCTGTTTTTATATTCCCCAACGATTGAGTATTCATATTGGCTTTAACTGTCCCATCGGGAAGAATATGTAATGTACCAAAAGAATTGGAATTCAACTTTTGATTTCTAAAAATCTCTCTGATTGACAAAGTTTTAGAAAAAATATCTTCTTTGTCCATGAAAATATTTCCACAAAAGAAATCCAAATTTTCACCGGTAAAAAATGGTTGAACATCATACTTTTCTATGCCGAGTTGATTAATCAATTCTTCTGTTTCTGCATATTGTTCTTCATTTTCGATTATAAAATGAAAAGTGGTCTTTTCCTTATTGATCGTCGAACTGACATTTTTAAAAACAGTTTCATTTACAGGAAAATTCACAATAAATTCAAGGTTATGATAGTCAATAAATTCATTTTTTTTGTAATTCTCGTAATGTAAATAAATATGCAATATATCTTTATCTGAATCTGAGAGTTTCTTTAAGATTTCTTTATTTTCAAGAATATTTCCGCCCAGTATATTTACTTTACCTACAAATGAATATTTCATTTGCTGGAATATGGTTTCTAAATCTTCGATAGTTAATTCCTTATTGCTAGTAGTTGCTGTGCAACAATGAATTTGTTTACAATAATCTTTACAAGAAACACATTTTTTGCCACAACTATCATTCAAGTAAATATTCACTTCCAAAAGATAATTGAGGATGTCTTTTCCCAGTAAAATAGAATCTTCCCTTAAATCCGCAATTAAGCGATTAGATATATTAGCAAAGCGTTATAAATAAAATACTTAAAACGCTTTGCTGTTTGAAAAATTATCACTAAATTTAGTGCTCCCAACAAAAAAATAAAGTGGTTTT
>BNWW01000081.1 GCA_025999115.1 Bacteroidia bacterium | reverse complement strand
TTGATGTAGTGCATCCGCATCTTTCCGGAAATATGAGCGGTAATTTCATGCCCGTTTTCCAATTCTACGCGAAACATTGCATTCGACAACGCTTCTATAATGGAGCCGTCTTGCTCTATCGCCGATTGTTTAGCCATATATTAATTTTTATTTTTAATTACTTCCTCTATCAAGTCAAACGTGGATAAAATATCCGCTTTTCCCGATCGAATCGCCACCGTATGTTCAAAATGAGCAGAAGGCTTGCGATCGGCGGTTCGCACCGTCCATTTGTCCTTTTCGACCTTCACATTTTTCTTGCCCATATTAATCATCGGTTCGATAGCGATACACATTCCCGACCGTAATAATGCTCCGTAACCTTTTTTACCGTAATTCGGCACTTCGGGGTCTTCGTGCATGTTCCGTCCGATTCCGTGTCCGACCAAATCGCGGACTACGCTGTAACCTCTATCTTCGCAATAATGCTGAATGGCATTACCAATGTCGCCGATTCGTTTTCCTTCTGTCGCCGTGTTGATTCCGACGTATAAAGATTCTTTCGTAGCTTGCAAAAGTTTCTTTACTTCGGGCGATACGTCCCCCACTTCAAAGGTATAAGCGGAATCACCGCAATAACCGTTTATCCGGGCTCCGCAATCAACAGAAACAATGTCGCCTTCTTTCAAACGATAGTCGCCGGGGATACCGTGGACTACATTTTCATTCACCGAAATACAGAGCGCATTTGGAAAACCGTTATATCCTTTGAATAATGGAATCGCTCCATGACCGCGGATAAATTCGTCGCCTATTTTATCTAATTGAAGCGTGGTAACTCCCGGAGCAATATGTTTGGCTATTTCTGCCAAAGTAGCGCCTACTAAGCGGTTAGCTACCCGCATCAACTCAATTTCCTCGTCTGTCTTTAAATAAATCATCCGGCATCAAATCAATACATCTGTCCCGAACGACCTTTGATTCTTCCCGACTTCAACAATCCGTCGTAGTGGCGCATCAATAAATGACTTTCTACTTGCTGCAAGGTATCCAATACCACACCCACCAAAATCAGTAACGAAGTTCCTCCAAAGAATGAAGCGAAGCCCTGTTGAATACCGAATAATTTGGCAAAAGCAGGCATTACAGCCACCAAAGCGAGGAATATTGCACCCGGAAGCGTTATTCGCGACATGATTTCATCAATATATTCAGCCGTTTTCTTTCCCGGTTTGATACCCGGAATAAAACCGTTGTTGCGTTTCAAATCCTCTGCCATTTGTTTCGGATTAATCGTAATTGCGGTATAGAAATAGGTAAACAGGATGATCAGCACCACATCAATAAAATTATACCAAAAACCGTTGATATCGGTTAGCGGTCCGAATACTTTATACATCCAACCGTCGGTCGTATTTCCGAATCCCATCAATGTTACCGGAATAAACATGATTGCTTGTGCAAAGATAATCGGCATCACATTGGCAGCATTCACTTTCAAGGGAATATATTGACGGGCGCCTCCGAATTGACGATTACCCACCATTTGTTTGGCATATTGCACCGGAATTCGGCGCGTACCCTGTACCAACAAAATGGCTCCGGCAATCACAGCCAACAAAGCGACTATTTCCAATAAAAGCATGATCAATCCTCCGGAAGATTCCGAAAAACGAGCTACAAATTCTTGGAAAAACGATTGCGGCAAGCGCGCGATAATCCCAATCATAATGATAAACGAGATTCCGTTTCCGACTCCTTTGTCGGTAATCCGTTCACCTAACCACAAAACAAACATCGAACCGGCTGCCAAAATAATGGTCGAGGACATGGTAAACCAAAAGCCGCCCGGTATAACAGCGCCGGATGTTCGCATTTGTACGTTCAAGTTTACTAAGTAAGCCGGCGCTTGAAGTATCAAAATAATGATGGTCAGATAACGGGTGTATTGATTGATTTTTCGCCGTCCGCTTTCGCCTTCGCGTTGCAGTTTTTGAAAATACGGAACTGCAATTCCCAACAACTGAATCACAATTGAAGCCGAGATATAGGGCATGATACCCAAAGCCACAATGGATGCGTTGGAAAAAGCACCTCCCGAAAACATATCCAAAAGGCTCATGATTCCGTTAGCGGTTTGTGCGTGCAAAGCGTCCAAAGCGGTAGGATCAATCCCCGGCAAAGTAATTACCGAAAGAAAGCGGTACACCAAAATCAACGAAAATGTGAGAATGATCCGGTTTTTCAGATCTTCTATTTTCCAAATATTTTTTATTGTATCAATCGCTCTCATCGGATTAGAGTTTTACAATGGTCCCGCCCGCTTTCGTAATCGCTTCTTCGGCAGTTTTGGAAAAAGCATGTGCTGTGATTTCCAAAACGGAAGTGACGGTTCCTTTAGCAAGGATTTTAACCAATTGTTTAGATGAAACAAATCCGGCTGCTTTCAATTCTTCTATACCGATTTTAGCCAATTGTTGTGCATCGGCTAAAGCTTGCAAAGTATCCAAATTGATTGCTTTGTATTCGATATGATTGATATTTTTGAAACCGAATTTCGGCAAACGCCGTTGGATAGGCATCTGACCACCTTCAAAACCGATCTTTTTGGAATATCCGGATCTCGATTTTGCTCCCTTATGACCTCTTGTGGAAGTTCCTCCCAATCCCGAACCCGTTCCTCGACCGATTCGTTTGCGGGTTTTTGTAGAACCTTCTGCAGGTTTTAAATTTGATAAATTCATATTTTTTGTAATTATGAATTATGAATTATGAGTTATGAGTTAAAAACCGGATTACCAACTTGTAACTCATAACTGATAATTTATAACTCTACTGATACTAAATGTTTGACTTTTTCTATCATCCCTCTCACGGCCGGATTATCATTGTGTTCAACCACGCGGCCGGTTTTTCTCAAGCCCAAAGCATCCAACGTTCTTGTTTGATCTTTAGGACATCCGATGCGACTTCTTACTTGTTTGATTTTAATTGTTGCCATATCTTTTCCTCCTAAAAATTAACCTTTGAATACTTTTTCGACCGAAACTCCTCTGTTTTGAGCTACCATAGCCGGATCTCTCAACTCGCCCAAAGCGGCAATCGTCGCTTTTACCAAGTTGTGCGGATTAGACGAGCCTTTCGATTTGGCTAACACGTCGGTAATTCCCACGCTTTCCAACACTGCACGCATAGCGCCACCGGCTTTTACTCCGGTACCGTGCGTTGCCGGTTTGATGAAAACTTGGGCGCCGCCGAATTTGGCCAATTGTTCGTGAGGAATTGTGCCTTTATACACAGGAACTTTGATCAAGTTCTTTTTGGCAGCTTCCATTCCTTTGGCAATGGCAGCGGTTACTTCGCCTGCTTTACCTAAGCCCCAGCCTACGATACCGTTTTCGTTTCCAACTACAACGATAGCGGCAAAGCTAAAGGTACGTCCCCCTTTGGTAACTTTCGTTACGCGGTTGATGGCGACTAAACGATCTTTCAATTCCAAATCGTTTGTTGACTTTACTTTATTATTTATTGCCATGTTTCTTATTAAAATTTAAGTCCTGATTTACGAGCGGCATCCGCCAATTCTTTCACTCTCCCATGGTATAAATAACCATTTCTATCGAAAACTACGACTTCGATGCCTGCTTCTTTTGATTTTTGCGCAATCAGTTCACCGACTTTGGCTGCAATTTCTTTTTTAGGCGCTTTTTCGGTAATACCGAGCGAAGAAGCTGTCGCCAATGTTTTGCCCGACAAGTCGTCGATGACTTGGGCATAGATTTGTTTGTTGCTTCTGAATACGCTCAAACGCGGACGTTCGGTGGTTCCCGAAATATCTTTGCGAACCCGTTGTTTTATTTTGATTCTTCTTAATTCCTTTGTTGTCATGATAACTTTCGTTTAAATTATTTACCTGCCGACTTTCCGGATTTCCGACGAACCGTTTCGCCGACAAAACGAATACCTTTTCCTTTGTAGGGTTCCACTTTGCGGAACGAACGGATTTTAGCGCAAACCTGTCCGAGCAATTGTTTATCGGCCGATTCCAAAATAACCAATGGGTTTTTGTTACGTTCCGATTTGGTTTCCACTTTAATTTCGGGAGGCAATTGCAAATAGATATTGTGCGTATAACCTAACGAAAAGTCCAACAAGTTTCCGGTATTGGCTACACGGTAACCTACACCGACTAATTCCAATTCTTTTTTGTATCCTTCCGATACGCCTATAACCATATTATTGATTAAAGAGCGATATAAACCGTGGAATGCACGATTTTGACGTTCGTCATCGGGACGGGACACCAAAATTTCATTTCCGTTTACTTCTATTTTAATGGCCGGATTTATTTCCTGCGATAATTCGCCTTTCTGGCCTTTTACCGTGATTACGTTACCGTTTTGAGTTACAGTTACTTTTGCCGGTATTGCGATGGGTAGTTTTCCTATTCTTGACATACTCTATCCTCCTTATATTAGTAAATGTAACATAAAACTTCACCGCCGATTTGGAGGGTACGGGCTTCTTTGTCGGTCATCACTCCCTTGGAAGTGGAAAGAACGGCAATCCCCAAACCATTCAATACCTGCGGCATATCTTTGTAACCGACGTACTGACGCAAACCCGGAGAAGAAACTCTCTTCAAGGTCTTAATTGCGTTTACTTTATTCACGGGGTCGTACTTCAAGGCGATTTTAATCGAGCCTTGAGGACCATCTTCTACAAACTTGTAATTCAAGATGTAGCCTTTGTCGAAAAGGATCTTTGTGATCTCTTTCTTTAAATTAGATGCAGGAACTTCCACCACTCTGTGTTTTGCTTTGATGGCGTTCCGTAATCTGGTCAGATAATCTGCAATAGGATCTGTCATATTAATTAATCATTAAATTAATCCGGCCTGTCCGGACAATATTTAAAACTCTCTTTTTTTATCTGTCATGGCGTACTTGATACGCCGTCCCCTAAAACAGGGGGGATTGCGAGTCCAGCCCGCAATGACGGGATTACCAACTTGCTTTTTTAACTCCCGGTATCAATCCGGCAGAAGCCATTTCGCGCAATTGGATACGGGAAATGCCGAATTGGCGCACGTATCCTTTCGGACGACCGGTTACTTTGCAACGGTTGTGCAAACGAACGGGAGAAGCATTCTTCGGTAAAGCTTGCAAAGCTTCGTAATTGCCTTCTTTTTTCAATTGCGCTCTTCTTTCAGCGTATTTGGCAACTAACTTGGCACGCTTTACCTCGCGGGCTTTCATTGATTCTTTAGCCATATTTCTTAATTGTTCTTTTTAAAGGGTAAACCAAATTCTCTCAACAGCGCATATCCTTCTTCGTCGGTTTCCGCCGAAGTTACAAAGGTAATGTTCATTCCCAAAATCTTGGTAATCGTATCGATATTGATTTCGGGGAAGATGATTTGTTCTTGGATGCCGAGTGTGTAATTACCCCGTCCGTCCAATTTGCTTTCAATTCCTTTGAAGTCGCGGATACGCGGCAAAGCCACACGAATCAAACGTTCGAGAAATTCGTACATCTGTTCGCGACGAAGCGTTACTCTCACACCAATCGGCATTTTTTTACGCACTTTGAAGTTCGAAATATCTTTTTTCGATAGCGTTGCTACTGCTTTTTGACCGGTTATCACCGTTAATTCCTGAACAGCTACGTCAATAATTTTCTTATCGGCGACAGCGATTCCCAAACCTTGGTTGATCACAATTTTCTTCAATACGGGAACTTGCATCACGGTCGAGTAATTAAACTCTTTCGTCAATGCGGGAACGATACGTTCCTGATAGTCTTTTTTAAGATTTGCTGTATTGCTCATTACTTGATTTCCTCCCCTGATTTTTTAGAATAACGAACTAACACCCCTTTTGCATTCAGTTTGCGGCCAATACGGACAGGAACGTCTTTGGATCCTTTACTTCTGTGGTAATATTTGCCAGCATCGTCTTTCAACGAAGGATCTACCAATTGCAAATTTGAAATATGAACGGATGCTTCTTTCTTTACGAATCCGCCTTGCGGATTTTTGGCGTTCGGCTTGGTAGCTTTCGATACCACATTAATACCTTCTACCAAAGCGCGCTGTTTGTCGATATATACTTTCAATACGCGACCTGTTGCGCCTTTGTCGTTACCGGCATTCACATATACCGTATCGCCTTTTTTAATATGTAATTTGCTCATTTCTTTTTGAATTAAAAGTTATAGCACTTCAGGCGCCAAAGAAACGATTTTCATATTTACGGCACGAAGTTCGCGAGCTACGGGGCCGAAGATACGGCTTCCACGGATTTCGCCGGCGTTGTTCAACAATACGCAAGCGTTGTCGTCGAAACGGATATAGGAGCCGTCGGCGCGGCGGATTTCTTTTTTCGTGCGTACAATAATCGCTTTGGATACTGCACCTTTTTTAACATCACTCGAAGGGATAACATTTTTTACTGCTACCACAATTATATCCCCAACAGAAGCATAACGTCTTTTTGTCCCGCCTAATACGCGAATACAAAGCACTTCTCTTGCGCCGGAATTATCGGCTACGGTAAGTCTTGACTCTTGTTGTATCATAATTACTTCGCTTTTTCAATGATTTCCACTAAACGCCATCTCTTGGTTTTGCTCAACGGACGGGTTTCCATAATGCGCACGGTATCGCCGATATTGCATTCGTTTTTTTCGTCATGAGCATGGAATTTTTTCGTTTTATTCACGAATTTTCCGTAGATTGGGTGTTTTTCTTTCCATTTCACAGCAACAGTGATGGATTTTTCCATTTTATTACTGGAAACGACACCAATTCTTTCTTTTCTTAAATTTCTTGTTTCCATTTCCGTTGCTTATTTAATGTTTTCCAATTCTCGTTTACGCAATTCCGTTTTCATACGGGCGATTGCTTTGCGTGATTGTGTAATCACTGCCGGGCTGTCCAAGGGAGAAATACTGTGATTGATCTTTTTTTGTTCGTAAGTTTTCACTTCCGCTTCAATCCGTTCTTTCAATTCCGGCGTAGCTAAATCTCTGATTTCTGCAATTTTCATAAGCGATTACACTGTTTCGTTGTTAAAATCATAATCACGTCTCACTACAAATTTGGTAGTAACGGGAAGTTTTTGAGCAGCCAAGCGCAATGCTTCTTTTGCTACTTCAAACGATACTCCTTCGATTTCGAAGAGGATTCTACCCGGGGTAACAGGCGCTACAAAGCCTTCCGGCGCACCTTTTCCTTTACCCATACGAACTTCAGCCGGTTTTTTGGTAATGGGTTTATCGGGGAAAATCCGCACCCATACTTGTCCTTGACGTTGCATATAACGGGTAACGGCCACACGGGCGGCTTCGATTTGCCGACCGGTAATCCACTTCGATTGCAATGTCTTGATACCAAAAGAACCAAAAGCTAACTGGTTGCCTCTTTGGGCATTACCTTTCATCCGGCCTTTTTGCGACCTTCTGAATTTTGTCTTTTTCGGTTGTAACATCTTTTGTTAAATTAATGAATTATTAATCAAAAATGGGTAACGGCCATTTTTTGAGCCTGCAA
>BNWW01000080.1 GCA_025999115.1 Bacteroidia bacterium | reverse complement strand
CGGTTATGAAAATCCCGCCCTTTCGGGCGACAGGCAAAATATCCGATAATCATAATTTATTATTTCCGGATTGCTTCGGGCTTACGCCCTCGCAAGGACGATATGCGACAATTTGAAATGCACCCCAATTCTCATTCGTTCGATTTTTGGATCCAAAGGTAATGGTTTTGTTTTGAAATACAAAATATTTAATACAAAAAATGGAATATTCAAATTCAATAACAGAATGCTTGCCCTCGAAATATGCCATTCCAAATATTTACCGTATCTTTGCCCTTGATTTCTTAAAAAAAACAGATGAAAATACTATTTATAGGAGGCACCGGCACCATCAGCACAGCGATTTCCAAACTATTGATTCATCAAGGACACGATTTGTACCTGATTAATCGCGGCAATCGTAACGATATTTTGCCGGCCGGCGCCCATTCGCTAATCGCCGATATTCACGACGAAGAAAAAGTCGCACAACTGATTCAGGATTTGGATTTTGACTGTGTGGCCGATTTCATCGCTTTTGTTCCCGAACAGTTGCAACGCGATTATCGCTTATTCAAAGAAAAAACCAAGCAATTTATTTTTATCAGTTCGGCTTCGGCTTATCAAAAGCCTTTGGCGCATTATCAAATCACGGAATCTACGCCGTTGCTCAATCCCTATTGGCAGTATTCGCGCGACAAAATCGCTTGCGAAGATTATTTGATGAAGTTGTATCGCGAAGAAAATTTTCCGGTTACGATTGTTCGTCCCAGTCATACTTACGATGAACGGTCGGTTCCGTTGGGTGTTCATGGGAAAAACGGCAGTTGGTCGGTCGTCAAACGGATTCTGGAAGGCAAACCGGTTATTATTCATGGCGACGGCAATTCGTTGTGGACGATGACTCACAACAGTGATTTCGCCAAAGCTTTCGCCGGCTTAACCGGCAACATCCATGCTTTAGGCGAGGCTGTTCACATCACATCCGACGAAACGCTCACTTGGAACCAGATTTATCAATGTATCGCCAATGCCTTAAACCGGCCGTTGAAAGCCGTACACGTGGCATCGGAACTTTTGGCGACACTCGGTCCATCCTACGATTTTTACGGCGGTTTATTGGGCGACAAAGCCCATTCGGTCGTTTTCGACAACAGCAAAATCAAACGATTGGTTCCCGGTTTCACAGCGACCAAACGATTCGACCAAGGCATTGCCGAAACAATCAATAACGTATTATCTCACATCGAATTGCAAAAAGAAGACATTGAATTTGACCGTTGGTGCAGCCATATCGTCAAACAAATAACACAAATAGAAAAAGACATTCAAATATGATTACAGCACTGAAATACAACACGCAAGAAAAGCGTTTAAACTTGCCCGAATACGGCCGGAATATGCAAAACATGGTCGATTATTGCGTGTCGATTCCCGACCGGGAAGAACGGAGCCGTTGCGCCGATACCATCATCAACATTATGGGCAATATGTTCCCGCATTTGCGCGATGTAAACGATTTCAAACATATTTTGTGGGACCATCTGGCGATTATGTCGGATTTCGCATTGGACATTGATTATCCTTACGAAGTCGTCAAACGCGAAGATATGTACATCCGGCCGCCCCGCCTACCCTATCTGCAAGGCAAAATTACCTACAAACACTACGGCAGATACTTGGAAAGCATGATTCGCAAAGCCGTGAAATACGAAAACGGCGAAGAAAAAGAAGTCCTGACCGGATTATTGGCCAACCACATGAAAAAATCGTTCCTCACGTGGAACAAAGAAGTGGTGGACGACCGCAAGATTTTCGACGATTTGGAACAGCTTTCCAAAGGGAATATCATCCTAGACGAGGAACAACATAAATTGACCGAATCGAAGGATATTTTGTCGAAGAAAAATAAGAATTTGACGCGGCGGCAGAATAAATAATCAAATTACAGATAGCTGCCCCATTTGCGGGTCGCGCGAATGGCTAATTGCCGTCCATAAGTATTTCCCGAACAGTCCACCGCTTTTTTCACACCGTTGCCTCCGGTCAATGCCAATACTTTGTCTAATGCGGCGGTGTCTGAAAAGAAAGCATCATCAACCAATCCTTTTTCTTCGGCGAGCATGTATTCCGCCATTCCGCCATCGCGTTACCAACCATAAGCACGGCGGTATTCGCTCGTGCAGCTAATCATATAGCCCCGGCGGCAGTTGTTGCAAACGCCGCAACCTGAAATGTGATAAACTACTACGCGGTCGCCTTTCTTGAAACGCCGCAGACCCGGACCGGCTTGTACGATTTGTCCGCAAGGTTCGTGTCCGCAAATCTTGCCTTGATAACCTTCGGTACCTTTCCCTACGTGTTCGCGGTAAATGGCGCGAATGTCGCTGCCGCATATCGTGGACGATTTCTTTTTAATCAATACTTCGCCGTGTCCCGGTATGGGCAATTCCACTTCTTTGATTTCTACTGTGCTGTTTCCCGGCAAGTATGCCGCTTTCATTGTTTTATTCATTGCTGATTGTTTCATTTTTTTGTCATCCCACGCTTGACGCGGGATCCCCCGATAGTCGTTAATCACTATTAGCTAATAAATGACACAAAAGTGATTAACGGTTAGCAGGGGATTGCGGGTCAAGCCCGCAATGACAGAAACTAACTATACTATTATTTCCAAAGATCTTCCCATGTTGCTCATAAACTTTTCCGGTTTTACTGAAAAGGGAATAGGAATTTGTCCGTTTTGTACCGCCCATTGATGCAGACAACGGCAGGATGAATATCGTGTGCTTTTGCTATTGCTAACGATTGCCGGGTCTTCGATGGGCACGGTATCATCGGCTGTTTTGTCGCGTTCGGGGCGGTTGGGCAGGCCTATCGGACAGTAGCCGATGGCGACCATGCCGTTTTTGTTTACGAAATCGAACAACTCCGGTTGTTGGAAATGCGGGTGCATCTCCATTTCGTTACATGCCGGCTTGATGCGGCAATCGCGAAGCAGCAATTCAATTTCGGAACGGTCATGTTGGACATACCGATGTGGTGTACCAATCCTTCATCGACCAATTTTTCCATTGCCCGCCACGTTTGCATATAGTCTTCTCTAAGTTTGAAATTTGTTTACACGCTTTTTGTAAATTATCTTGTATAATCTTCTTTATCTCGTAAAAATCAAGGTTCAGACAATTCTTTTATCCGGCAACCGACCTCCCTTCCGGAAAAGGCGACTGCCATCAGTATCACTTTATGGTCGAGGTATTTTTCGTAATATTTCCGGTCGTTGATTTGCGCCATTGCTTCGTTCAACAGCGTATCCAATTTCGTTTTTGCATGGTATTTAATTTCAGCTACCACCGTCAATTCCGGCTGATACCATACCGCATCAATGCGACCGATGTTGGTCAGCACCTCGCCTTGAATGTCGAAGCCAAGCATTTTTATCCACAGCAATAACAGGGAATGATAATATGCCTCACTTGGAATATGCAAATTATAGGGGATATTTGCCAACATACTGCGCAAACTTTGTTCAAAAGCGGATACATCACAACTTTGTATTTGACGCTGCATATTGTTTCTCAGGTCTGATACTAAGTCAGCAGGATACTCGCTGTATGCGCTCAACAAATACCTCAGCAACGAATCATTGACTTCGGAATTAGGAACACCCAGTGTGAATTGCGCACGACCCAATGTCATTTTAGCTTGTTTTATCGTCAGATAACCGGTTTGAAACAACAATGGTATCTCGCTAATACGGTTAGGATCGTAACTATCAAAAGCATCTTCTTCGGTCTGAATCGGACTAAAAATGGACGCTATCTGATTTCGCTTTTTTAGCAAGTCTATCAAAAAAGTAGGCGTACCGGTGCGAAACCAATAGTTGGCAAATCGCTTTTTATCAAAAAACATCAACGTAGAAAATGGATTATAAACGGGAGTTTTTCCATCCCATGAATAACCGTCGTAGTTAACACGAATTTCAGTCAACAAATCTTTTCTGCTCATATCAACCTGTTGAGCAACATCATCAATGTAATCTGCAAAATAGTTTTCCAATTCTTGTTGCGTTAAACCGCATATCGAAGCATATTTTACGTCTAATGTAATGTCATTCAGATTATTTAAAGCAGAAAAGATGGATACACCTGAAAATTTAGAAACGCCGGTAAAAAAGACAAATCGCAAGTGTTCATCTGCTGCTTTCAGTATCTGAAAAAAACTATGCAAGATTTTGCGATTGGCTGTTACCTCATCCGGATTTAACAGATGCTCGGTTATGGGTTTGTCATATTCATCCACCAACACCACAACCTGTTTCCCTGTCGTTTCGTGTAACTTTTGTATTAATTCCGAAAAGCCACCGGCTGCATTTCTTGTCAGGATAATACCATATAGTTGTGCAATATTAGTAATAACTCGCTCAATATCTTTTTGGAGATTTTCGGCAGTACGATGATCGAAGCCGGCAAGATCCAACCGGATAACCGGATATTGTTGTGTCCAGTCCCAATTATCGTAGATATACAGACCTTCAAACAAAGGTTTATTCCCTTTGAAAACTTCCTCTATGGTACTCACTAACAACGACTTTCCAAATCGTCGCGGACGGGAAAGAAAATAGACTCCACCGGTTGTAATTAGTTGGAGAATATCTTTTGTTTTATCTACATAAAGACAATCCCTCTGTCTTAATTTAGCAAACGACTGTATTCCTATCGGTAAATTTTTCATGACTACCCCGATTAAAATTATACGACAAAGATAGTCAAATAATTTTTAATAATTATAAATTATGAGTTATGAGTTTTTTCATTCTCAATTAATGAAGCGTGTAACCAAAATATCAAAGATCATGAAAAGAACCAATTTTTTTACATTTCTATCATTTGTATAAATAAAAAATTCGATCCATCAATTGCCATTTTTCGGATGACGATGCCTTTGGGTCCGACAGTTGAAAGCGAGCGACAAAATCCTCCCATTCCTGTTGTTTATAGCCTGTGTTTTTATTATTCATGTGTACCTCCTTGTGCAAACGACGGGAATGTACAAATACATACGCAACAGGCAAGTAAAAGCATACGCCATGCGTTTCCATTAATACTTTTTCCGGTTAATTCTTTTTATTATTCAACGGATAATACTATCTTTGCACAAAATTTTAACATACAAAAACTAATGGAATTAGAAGAACAAAGCCTTCCCACCGGCAACACCAAAGAAGAGAAGAAACAACGAAAACAGTTTCTTATTGAGTTTTACGGAAAATGGATTGCAGAAAATCCTACAAAACACATTTATAATAAATCATTGGAAGCATTTATCGAAGTACGTTTTTATCATTAGAAAAAACTGCGGTACACGCCTCTTTGAAGTATAAATCAACAATAGCAGTTACTTTTTTATCTGATATATTGGAAAATGCAATCGCAAAAAAGGACGAAAAAGGAATTGTTATTACCGAACCCAAAAAACCAAATGTAAAAAACTAATCGCGATTCTCAAAAATATTAATAATGGAATACGAAAAAACCAAATTCGGGGTAATCACTTCGTTAATTGCAGCAACGGTTCGGCATCTTTGACATCGTAGCCTAAATCTATCGCCTTACGAATATCCTCTGCCGCCGACTGTTTTTCATGTAAAAGCAATTTGGCGCGACTGCGAATAATGTAAAAATACGGATTTTTCGTTTTTGATTCACGGATGGCTTTGTTGATTTCGGTTAAAGCGCGGCCGCCTTTTTCTTTCAAGAGATGAATTTCGGCGCGACCGGCGTAAACAGTTGAAAGTGGAAGATAGGTATCATCCCAAAAACCGGAATGTAAATTGATTTCTTTTCTGCCCGCCATCGATAATTTCATAAAAGTCAATTCTTTCTCTTCTTCTTTTTCGGAAAACGATTTTTTTTCGACTTCTTTCCCGTCGGAAAGTTTTATTTTTTCCAACAATTTCTTTTCGATATAGGAATACATAAACTCGGCGGCGTCGTAACGACCGGCTATTTTATACAACGAAGCCAAACCCAAACGGGCGGATAAACTTGCCGAATTCAGTTTCAAGATTTTTTCAAAATCCTGTTCCGATTCCATCGTTCGTTTCAATTCCAATAACACAAATCCGCGTTGATAAAGCGTTTCTTCGTTATTCGGGTCTTGTTCCAACAAAGTATTATAATCAATCAAAGCATTCATAAAATCGCCGGTTTCGGCATTCAACGAAGCGCGATCTGACAAAATAAGCCGATTCTGCGGATAACGGCGTAAAGCCAAAGTATAAAATTCAATCGCTTCCTTGTTCTTTCCTTGCCGTCGCAACACGGTTCCCAAATTTTGAAACAAAAAAGCATTCAAAGGATTATCGGGCTCAGCGCGCAACGCATTTTTCAAAGCGATTTCGGCCGAATCCAAACGGTTGGTATCCAAATAATGAAAAGAATATTCTATCCATTCCGAATAAGTTTGCGCATACAAACCGTTCGAAACGGATAGAACCAATCCAATTAAAACTAAAATCCGGTTCATCCGAATGAAAAATATTTTATCCAACGGTGGGTGCTATCAATTTATAACCTTTCCCGTGAATATTCATAATTTCCAAGCTCGGATCTTCCCGCAAAAGTTTACGCAATTTCGTGATATACACGTCCATACTGCGAGCGTTGAAATAATCTACTACACCCCAAATTTTCTTCAAAGCATAGTTGCGTTCCAAAATCTGATTCACATTTTCGCACAACAAAGCCAACAAATCACTTTCTTTAGTGGTCAATTTCAATGAGTGATCGTCAATCAACAAGGTTTGTTTTTGCACATCGAATGTAAAGCGTCCAATGACAAATACTTCTTCCTTAACCGATTTTTTACCATTCACGCGACGCAAAATCGCTTCCATACGGAACAACAACTCTTCCATACTAAACGGTTTCGTCAAATAATCGTCGGCGCCCAATTTGAAACCTTCCAAAATATCTTCTTTCAGTGTTTTTGCCGTCAAAAAGATGATGGGGATTTCAGAATTGACCGTCCTGATTTCGTTAGCCAACGCAAAACCGTCTTTCAAGGGCATCATCACATCCAGAATGCACAAATCGTACTTTTCTTTTGTAAAATGCTTGGAACCTGCTTCTCCGTCGGGAAATAGATCCACAGCATAGCCTTTCGCTTGCAAATACTCTCTCAACAACATACCTAAATTTTCATCGTCTTCGCACATGAAAATTCTTACTTTGTCTTCCATAATTTACTTTTATTTATAGATGAATATTAATTCTCAACAACCGGTAACGTAATTATAAATTTCGTACCTTCGCCTAACTCGCTTTCTGCTTTAATCGTTCCGTCCAATTCGGTTACGATCCGTTTCACATACGCCAAACCCAAACCGAAGCCTTTCACATCGTGGCGATTTCCGGTCGGAACCCTGTAGAAACGGTCGAAAATCTTTTTCAGACTTTCTTTCTTAATCCCGATGCCATTGTCTTCTATGATGATTTGGATTTTGTCGGCAAAATTCCACGTGCGCGCAATCAACATCAGCGGCACATCCTGACGGCGATATTTGACCGCATTTTCCATCAAATTGAATATCACATTGGTAAAGTGCATTTTATCCACGACAATGGTGGATTCCGTGGCATCCAAATCAATGGCCAACATTCCTCCCGCATTTTCAACGCGCAAAGCGAACGTGCGGGCTACATCGGCTATCACATCGTTGGCATCCAATTTCATCATCTTGAACCGGACTGCACG
>BNWW01000079.1 GCA_025999115.1 Bacteroidia bacterium | reverse complement strand
ATACAAAATTACAAAATGAAAACAAAAAAACTATTTTTAATTGGCTGTGTATTTGTCTGGATGGCAAATACCGTAAATGCTCAAAGCTATCAGGCAGGAGCAAGTTTGAATAATGAGAATACGAATTGGAGCGGCAAGACAGAGTTGCCTGTAGCCGGAGAGAAATTCACACAAGTGCTGTTTACTCAGCCCGATTACGAAAATCCGGCTCCATCGCCTGCTGAAATCAATGTTTACAACCCTGATTTCAGTTTGTTTAAAAAATTCCAATATACGCTACCGGCGGAGTTCTACCTGTTTGTTCATCATGGAGGCGTTGAAATAGCTGAAAATAAAAAAAGTAACGGCGAAAAGGAATATTTTAGCATTTTCAATGTGGAAGGTCCATTTGAATTTGACGAAGAGGGCATACAAACGGTTTGGGATAAACTGCATATCCTCAACGAAGCCAACGAGGTAATAGGCACTTACGAAACTTCATGGAGGGGTTATAAGGTTTTTTACAACGACGGCAAACCCAAATTGGCAACTCAAATTCAGAGTTGGGGAGATACCCTCTTTCGCTACAACGATAATGGAGAGGTGAACGGCTGGTGGATAGATGGCAACGTACAAACGGGTCATATCTACGACGTTGCCACAGGACAAGAGGAGAAAGTCTTCCCCACCGGCACTGAAACTTCAGGCATTTATACCATTGATGGAGAAGAGCGCATTACTACGGAGAGTAATAATCTCAGATTATATTATCATGGTCAGTTTGGTGCGATGGAACAAGCGCTTAAAATGACCATCTATAATAAGGATTATTCGGTGTATAAAACATTGAATGGAAATTTTACTATTCCCGAGAAAAATAATAATTTAGGGATTAATACTGCCCTTTCATACAAGCCGATTGGCGGAGGAAATAAGTTGTATTATACACATTTTATTAATTATTCAATAATTGAAAATTACCAGCAGGTAGGAAGTGATGAGATATCGTATTTGGTTGACGAGAACGGCAATTTAATTAAAGAGAAGCAAGGGTATCTTTATTATGAATTGAATAGCGCGGTATATCTTCCATCCCAACAAAAAGATTATTTTCTTGGCTACGACAGCATTTATTCCTTGCCTGATTTGACAGCCGTAACCGCTTATACCCAAGTATTGAAAGACGATGCGCAAAACATCAAAATCGTCCGGAAAGAAGCAAACGGAACGATTACCATTCTCAACGACGATTTTTCTGTTTATAAAACCGTAACACCGCCGGAAAATTGGACATTCGTGAACGCATTTCGTAACAATATTACTAAAAGCGGAACGATTGAATTGGCTTTTTTTAAAGCAGAAGTCGGAGAAAAAGGCTTGTTGATTCTCACGGAAACAGGCGCTACACTTGTCGAAATTCCGGATTTCGAAAGCCCGGAATATTACGACTCTTATTCCAATATTATTGCCCTGCACGCATCGGGAGAAAAGTACGGACGATTGGTTGATAATGCCACTACTTTGTTTTCTCGCACAAACAACCTAACCGTTAATCCTAAGGTAAACGCTCAAGAAGCCAACGTTGATATTCAACTCTACAGGCAAACCGACAACGGATTGGTGTTGGATACTACAAAAACCGCTGCTAATGGAACCGCTGTTTTCTCCGCAGGCGAAGGCACTTATTACCTGAAAGCGATAGGCGAAACCGTAAATGCAACAAATACCTATTATCCATCCGCATTGACATGGGAAGATGCTACAGCAGTCGTGTTCAGTACCGATAATGCAGAACAATACAATCTGGCGCTTAACGCTTTACCGCTCGCGTTGCCCACCACCAACACCGGATCCATCAGCGGAACGGTTACGCAAAACTTCGTTCATTCGTCAAACCCGTTGCGAGCCGACAATCAGGATCTCTATCCATTGTATTTGGTTAATCGATCAAACGGAACGCTCATTGCCGCCACCCAAAGCGGAGCAGACGGCGACTATAGTTTCGACCATTTGGCAGAAGGTAGTTATAATGTGTTGATTGATGTGCCGGGAAAACCCATCACATCGCTCAATGCCGTTACCCTGTCCTCCGGAAATATGAACTTGGGTAATATAAACTACGAAATCACGGATACGGAAGTCATTGGAAGCCATCCGACCGGCATTGCACCGATAAGCCGGAATATCTCACTGACACTCTATCCCAATCCGGTTTCAGACTATCTCTATCTGCAGTCGGCAACGCCTATCGACAATGTAGAAATCTATTCGCTAACGGGGCAATTACTGAAACGTGAAACAGCCGTGAAAGAAAAAATAGCCGTTTCAACATTGCCTGCCGGTGTATATATGGTTAAAGTACAGACAGGTAACGAAGTTTTGAGCAGTAAGATTGTAGTAAAGAAATAAGTAACAAATTAATATAACAAGGGGGCATGCCACCTTGTTTCAATCATTCATTCATTAAATTTTAGAACACATGAAAAAAATTCCATTCCTCACGGCGATATGTTTCGCCTTGTTTTCACTCAGCGTTTCGGCGCAGGCGCCTATTGCCCTGCACCACGCAGGTACCACCACTCTTTTTTCGGGAAGCACCGCACTCACACAAGCCTATACCGCTGCAGCGAACGGCGATACGCTTTATCTGCCCGGCGGGGGCTTTACGGCTCTTGACATTCAAAAGTCGCTCACTATTTTTGGAGCGGGTTTCCACCCCGACTCTGCGCAAATTACCGGCAAAACCATTATCAATGGCAATATTTATTTTAGGGCACCCGTACCAAACTTTTATATTGAAGGTGTGGAAATAAACGGAGTCCTCAGCAATTATGCACCAGCCAATAAAGTAGATGGATTAATTGTGAAAAACTGCAAAATAAATGGTGCAGTAGATTTTTATGCCTCAGCAACAGATTTTTCAAATAATATACTTTTGACAAACTGTGTGTTAGGCTCCTTGAACTTTTCTTCTTATACTTCTAATGTATTGGTTACCAATTGTATTATTCAAGGGACTATTAACAGTTCTACCAATAATCTGTTTGCCAATAATCTAATGTTGGTTTCCAATCGTGCTTTCAATTCCGGTAATTATGGGAATACGATTCGGAACAATATTTTTATTGGTACGAATCCTGTCTCTTATTCTTCCAGTGAGACTGTTCAAAACAATCTCTTTCTTGCGAGCGGAACTCCCAACTATGGCACAACTCCAATCAACACCGATGGCAATTATTTCGATGCCGTTTTGGGTTTTCCTGTAAATACAATCTTTGTCAATCAAACAGGCAATGCGTTCAATTTTGAGCATAATTACCACCTTTTGCCTGCCGTACTCACTCAATATCTCGGTACCGACGGCACACAGGTTGGTATTTATGGCGGATACCACCCGGTGAAAGAAGGCTGGATTCCTTCTTCGCCCCATATTCAAAAAGCGGATGTACCGGCACAAACCAACAGCGACGGCAAGTTGCAAACCGGATTCAAAACACAAGCACAAAGCAATTGACAATTAACAATTACGAATTAACAATTAAAAAAATTATACAAATGAAAACAATAAAATATGCTCTGGCGCTCTTGTTCGCCGGAATTTCAATTAACATGATGGCGCAGGCGCCTGTTGCCTTGCACCACGAAGGTACCACAACGCTTTTTTCGGGTGCCACTGCGCTCAATCAAGCCTATACCGCTGCAGTGAACGGCGATACGCTTTATCTGCCCGGCGGCGGCTTTACTCCGCCTGCCGCTTTTCAAAAGTCGCTTAAAATCTATGGCGCCGGTTTCTATCCCGATTCTTCCAGGGTGGCGAGCAAAACCGTTATCAATGGCAATATCTCGTTTACGGCGCCCGTACCAAACTTTTATATCGAAGGTGTGGAAATAACCGGAACCCTCAGCAATAGCGCAGCAGCCAATAAAGTAGATGGATTAATTGTAAAAAACTGCAAAATAAACGGTGGTACTACTTTTGCTGCCTCCGAAACGGTTTATTCGGATAATATTCTGTTGGTAGGCTCTGTATTTATAGGTAATTTAAGTTTTAGTACTTATACGTCAAATGTATTGATTACTAATTGCATTATTCAAGGTGTGATACAATATTCTGTGGACAATCTTATTTCAAATAATATACTCCTTTTAGATGATTCTTATAATGGCAATGCAACAATTCGTAATGCTTATGGCAATACTATTAAAAACAATATTTTTTATAGTTGTTACATTAGTAGCAACAGCGGCAGTACTCCTGCTAATTCCATAGTTAATAATAATCTTGTGATTATGACTCCCTATGGAGGAAGTGTCCATTATGGACTTAATCCCATAAATACCGACGGTAATTATTACAATACTGCTACCGGCATTCCTGCAAATACCGTATTTGTCAATCAAACAGGAAAAGTTTTTGACTATACGCACAATTACCACCTTCTCCTTGCTGCAGCCACCAATTATCTCGGCACCGACGGCACGCAGGTAGGTATTTATGGCGGACTTTATCCTGCCAAAAACGGCTGGATACCTTCGCACCCCTATATTCAAAATGCAAATGTATCGCCGGAAACCAATAGCACAGGACAATTACAACTCAATTTCAGAGCAATTGCACAACCCAATTAATATTTGTATGAGATGAAAAGACTTATATACAGTTTAATCATGGCGATGTGCTTTCTGCTTCCGGCAACAGGGCAGAACACACTCGACCGCTGGGAATACTGGTTTGATACGAATTACGACAGTCGCGAAACAAGGACGGTAGCACCACCCACAGCGGTATTGAATGTAAGCGAAGCATTGGACTTTGCCGCCATTCCTGACGGATTGCACTCGCTCAAATTTCGCGTACACGACTCGCAAGGCAATTGGAGCGGTATAGTATCGAAACAATTCTTCAAACCCGAAGACATTACATTCCCCGACAATGAGATTACCGGATGGGAATACTGGTGGGATACGAACTACGACAGTCGCGAAACAAGGACGGTAGCACTCACAGCGATATTAGATGTAAGCGAAGCATTGGACTTTGCTGCCATTCCTGACGGATTGCACTCGCTCAAATTTCGCGTACACGACTCGCAAGGCAATTGGAGCGGTATAGTATCGAAACAATTCTTCAAACCCGAAGACATTACATTCCCCGACAATAAGATTACCGGATGGGAATACTGGTGGGATACGGATTTTGCCGGTCGCACTACAAAGTCGGTCGCACTCACAGCGGTATTGGATGTAAGCGAAACATTTGAACTTGCGACTCTGCCCGCCGGATTGCACTCGCTGAAATTGCGAGTACGCGATTTGCAAGGCGTTTGGAGTGAAATTGTGTCTCGCCATTTCTACAAGCCGTCGTTCGGAAACAATTCCGATAACGAGATTACGACTTACGAATATTGGTTTGATGCAGACGTGGCAAATCGCACGACCACACACACCGCACCAACGGCAATACTCGACTTGAACGAGATCTTGGAACTTGCCACCCTGCCCGCCGGATTGCACTCACTCAAATTCCGTGCAAGCGATGCGCAGGGCGTATGGAGCAGTATTGTAAGCAAACCGTTCTACAAAGCGTCAAACGCTACGGTTGCCGAAAACAAAATTGTGGCTTACGAATATTGGCTTGATACCAATCAGGAAAACAAAATCAGCGTGTCGCTCACCGATCCGGTCGCGGTGTTTTTACTCGAATCCATTGATTTGTTGAATGTTCCGAAAGACGATTATGTGCTCAATCTCAGGGTGCAAGATGCGAAAGGTCTTTGGAGCGCATTTTCCAATCACAACATAACGGTGGACTACGACAATTATGTAAGCGTTTCGGCTCAGGGATTGGACAATCTCACCGTAGGAGAAGCGATTGCAGAGGCTTCGCTCACCTATACGCTTCGCGGAAGCCGTTATGCCGATGTAATTGTGAATGAAGATTTTGCAGTGAGCAATCTGCCCGCAGGCATTACCGCCGGAACAAGCGAGCGCACCGACAACAACAGTGTGCGTATTACCCTCAGCGGAACACCCACAACGGCAAACGCTGTTGCACAGGCAATCACCGTTCCGTCGTCTATCACGGCAGTCAATGCAGTGAATGAAACGGAAGCCATTGCTGTAAACGGCGTGATAGAACTGACGGTACAAAAAGGAACGCAAACCGCACCGGCTGCACCTGTTTCGTCAAGCATTACGGAAGCAAGCATAACATTAACCGCAATCACAGGCGCAGAATACAGCATGGATGAAGGCGTTTGGCAAACTTCGCCCGCATTTACCGGACTCACGCCCGGCACGGCTTACACGTTCCAAGCCCGTCTTGCCGAAACAGCCGATTATCTGGCTTCTCCCGCAAGTGAAGGCGCTACATTTACAACTCATCTTCCGAACGGCATCGGTACGGTTGAAACGCCTCCGTTCATCGTTTATCCCAATCCCGCAACGGACGAGATAACGATAGCCGGCATATCAGCAGGCGAAACGGTAACAATTACCAATTTGTCGGGACGCGAACTAATGATTGTAACGACTAAAACCGAAAACATCAACATCGGTGTGTTGCCCGCAGGCGTATATTTGGTAAAAGCAGGAAATAGGGTTACTAAATTAATAAAGAAGTAATTGTCTGAATTTGTCTGAATTTGTCTGAATTTGTCTGAATTTGTCTGAATCAGAATTTTAGAATTTTCAGGATTAAAAAAATAAATCCCGCATTGCTCAATTTGCAATGCGGGATTTTTTTTGTTTTTTCTTAAAACCTTATTTATTCAAGTTCCCTTAGTAGCATGATTTTGTCTCTTTCATTCCTTTATTCCCTTATTGAAACTATTGAAAATTTTGCCAGTTCCTCATCGCTAATTTTTATTCCTGTTTCATATTGTTTTTCATCAAGAATGGCTTTTACAGTCAAACCTGCTTCCGTTACTGCCACTTCCATCGGCTGTAATATACAGATTTTCAGCATATTTATACAGATTTTTTCCTTCTTCGTCCAAAACAGGCAACATTGTCGCTATTTTCTTTTTGATTATCTCCGCGTCCATGTGTTATCTAATGTTTATTTCACAAAGACAATGCTTTTTCTGCAATTACAAAATTATTTGTTATATTTATTTATTGATGCATCCTAACAGCACAACAGGCGGCATATCTGTGGGAACCGACCGTACTTATACTCCGCCTACAACATCGGTGGGAACATATTATTATTACTGCTTATCCCCTTCGGTCAAGTTTGTGTTTTTTTGTCCTGAAAGGACAGAATTTTCATAACCGCATACAAGCGATAGCGCAGTTTGCGGTAAGTAGCAAGAGCCCTTTCAGGCAGTCGCATATATACTGTTTTTCACCGCAGGTCAACGACCTGCGGTTATGAAAATTCTGCCTTTCAGGCAATTTACTTGACCAAAGGGGATAAGCAGTTAATTTTATTAGACATTCCATATCTCCGAGGTATATCATTATGTGTAGGAAAGTCTTATAAACCAGCACTTTATGCTTTCATTTTTTCGTATGGGGTACGATTTAGAGCGTTTGCAGAGGTCTTTTTTGACTACGCTTGTCCTGCCCATGTCTGCATAAAACTACGGCACAAAATTACAACTATTTTTTCAATCAAACAAGAAAAACGCACAAAAAATCATATCTGAATATCAATTATTTAAGTGAGGTGCAAGGTGCAAGCGCATATTTATATATATGCGCTTGCACCTTGCACCTCAAAAATTGACCTGTACTGTCGCCGCTTCCCACTTTAAATCTTCCATTTTCATTTTTTTTTGAGGCAATATTTAACCTCCGGAATTTTTTTTGCCTCGTTTTTACTGCATTTCAACGTTAAAATTCTTCATTTTCGGCATAATATGCTTATTTACAGCTATCTGTGAGCAAACGAAAAAAGTTTAGAGAAAAACGCCCGTTTTGTCTTCTTCGTGTATTTCTTCAATCATTCAACTTGCTGTTTATTATACTGGTACAAATTTTAAAATCTGCCTGACAAGCCAATTTTGCACTTTCCTTTCTAAAGTTTAGAAATGGACTTTTGCCGTCTTCCGACCTTTGCAGCGGAATTTAATTTAATGTAATTTAATATGGAAGTAATAACAGT
>BNWW01000078.1 GCA_025999115.1 Bacteroidia bacterium | reverse complement strand
GAGCAACAATTTTAGCAATAACAATTTTACTGGCCGGCGCCACATTCGCCGACCGCAGCACCCTCAAAGACCGCACCGACAATTGGTTGCAATCCGAAAACACCGAAGCAACCACAAGCGGCAATTTGCGCTTGGATGCACCGGGTGGCAACAACGGTAGTAACAACGCCACCGGCGCCATCGGCGATTCCCTCTGGCTATTAGCCGGTTTAGGTATCGCTTACAGTTACAGAATGACACGAAAAACTTGCAAATAAACGTCATTTTGCATACCTTTGCCGCTTCTGTTACGAATTTATAATAGATTATATCAAAAAAATGAAAAAAACACTTATACTCTTTGCCGGATTATTGTTGTTGGGGAGCGTTTTTGCAGAAAACGTCCCCATCATCATTCGCACGAAAAACACGTGTTTGGTTTACAAAACAAACGATAAACAACAAGTAGTCCAATCTTATTTCGGTAATGCTTTGAACGACGCCGATTGCCGCGCTATTCCCGCTTCCAACGACGCTATCGTGCTGACTTTCGGCGGAAATTATGTGCACCAACCAGCTCTGCGGGCAGTACACATCGACGGCAACACATCGACCGACTTGATTTTCGACCGCACCGAAACCAAACGCATCGACAATAATCAAGTTCAAACCGATATTTACCTGAAAGATTCGTATTATCCGTTTCAAGTAAAAGTGTCGTTCAAAACCTACGAAAAAGAGGATATTATTGCGCAATGGACGGAATATTCAAATCAGGAAAAAGGACGAATCACCTTGTATGATTACGCTTCGTCGTGTCTAACATTTTCATCTCCGAAATACTATCTAACCGATTACCACGGCAATTGGGCAAACGAAATGCATCAAACCGAACGCTTGTTAAGTCGCGGCCTCACCACCGTAGAATCACGTTTGGGCGTGCGCGCCAACGAATTTGCCCACTCGTTTTTCTATCTTTCGTTAGATCAGGCGGCCGAAGAAAACTACGGTCAATTAATCGGCGGCGCCTTAGCTTGGCCGGGCAGTTTTGCCCTGCAATTCAGCGTGGACAATCAAAATAAATTGCGCGTGATAACCGGAATCAATTCGTATGCGGGACAATATTTGTTGGAAAAAGATGAAACCTTGACCACGCCGGCCCTACTTTATACATACAGCAACGAAGGCAAAGGCTTGGTTTCGCGCCGTTTCCATCGTTGGGCGCGACAATACGGGGTCTATCACGGCAACCAACCGCATCTGAGTTTGATGAACAATTGGGAAGCAACCTATTTCAATTTCAACAACGAAATTTTGACCGGAATTATCAACGACGCCGCCGATATGGGATTCGATTTATTCCTGTTGGACGACGGCTGGTTCGGCAACAAATACCCGCGCAACAACGACGAAGCCGGTTTGGGCGATTGGGAAGTCAATCACGCCAAGTTGCCCGACGGTTTGGGATATTTGGTCAAACAATGTCAAAAACGCAACATCAAATTCGGCATTTGGTTGGAACCCGAAATGGTCAATCCGCATAGCGACTTATACGAAAAACATCCCGATTGGATTATTACCCAACCCCACCGCGATTTGGATTTGAGCCGCAACCAATTGATTTTGGATCTGTGCAATCCGGCTGTCCAAGATTATGTTTTTAATATTGTGGATAAAACGATGACCGAAACTCCCGGTATTTCGTATATCAAATGGGATTGCAACCGGTTTGTAACCAATTCCGGCTCGTTTTATCTCTCGAAAGACAAACAATCACACCTCTGGGTTGAATATGTGCGCGGCTTGATGAAAGTATTGAAACGGGTGCGCGAAAAATATACTGATGTAGTCATCATGGCTTGTTCGGGCGGCGGCGGACGAATCGACTACGGCTCCCTACCTTATTTCGACGAATTTTGGGTCAGCGACAACGGCGACCCGCTCGATCGTATCCGCATCCAATGGGGTGTGAATCAATTCTTTCCTGCAATCTGTACGGCAAGCCACGTATCGGTTTGTCCGAATCACATCACCGGCCGCTCCATGTCGCTAAAATTCCGTTTCGATGTGGCGGCAACCGGAAAACTGGGAATGGATTTACAGCCCGCCCAGATGACCGACGAAGAAAAAGCCTTCTGCAAACAAGCTATCCAAGATTACAACCATGTGAAAGAAGTGGTGCAATTCGGTGATTTATACCGTTTATTGTCGCCTTACGAAAGCAATCGCGTGGCTTTGATGTATGTTTTGGACGACCAATCACGCGCCGTAGTCTATTCGTTTTTACAACAAAAAGCCATTCATGGCAACACGCAAACGCTCTATTTGAAAGGATTAAATCCCGATGCAAATTACACATTGAAAGAAATCAATAAATTCGGACAATCGCGATTGAACGATTGGAACGGCAAAACATTTTCCGGCGCCTTTTTAATGAATCACGGCGTAACGGCCTATATGAGCGACGAATACGAAAGCTTTGTATTTGAATTGCGGAAAAATTAAAAATGTCGTACCTTTGCAACCATGAAAAAAATTGGCTTGCTCTCCGACACACACGCTTATTGGGACGAAAAATTTGCACAATATTTCGCTGCTTGCGATGAAATTTGGCACGCCGGCGACATTGGCAGTTCCGAAATTTTGCACCGCTTGGAAGGTTTGGGAAAAACCATTCGAGCGGTGTACGGCAATATTGACGATTATTCGATTCGCGCCGTTTGTCCCAAATTTTTGCGGTTCACGGTCGAAGAAGTCGAAGTGTTATTAACCCATATCGGCGGTTATCCCGGAAAATACGAACCGGAAATCAGGAACGAATTATTCACCCATATCCCCAAACTATTTGTCTGCGGTCATTCGCATATTTTGAAAGTGATTTATGACCAAAAATTGCAAATGTTGTGTTTGAATCCCGGAGCGGCCGGCAAATACGGCTTCCACCAAGTACGAACGCTATTGCGGTTTGCGATTGACGGTGCCGATATTCGGGATATGGAGATTATTGAATTGAAGAAAGAAAATTAATCCGCCGCCATCTTCTTGATAATACCGTAAGCGCTCACAATTCCCAACTCGCCGGCCTTACTCAAATCCTCAATGCCACGATTGGTTTCGCCCAAATACAAACGGGTTAACCCGCGATTGAAATAGGCTTCCGCAAAATCGGGATTCCGCTTAATCGCCTCGTTGTAATCGGAAATCGCCGCCCGGTAATCTTTTTGCAGACAACGAATATTGGCGCGATTAAAATACACGTACACAAAATCGGGATTCAAACGGACAACAGCTTCATAATCACGCATAATCATTTCATTTTCAAAGTTTTCGTTCGATCCGCTGATTTCGATTTGTTTGTACCTGACCACGGCGCGATTGAAATAAGCCAACATAAAATCGGGTTGTTGCGCAATCGCCCGGCCGAAATCGTCGATCGCTTCCGATAAATCCTGTAAAACCATAAAGTCCATTGCACGAGCGAAATAAGCTCCCGCATCGGCCGGATTGCGATCCAAAATCAAAGAATAACGGTCGATCGACTGAAAATGATGCGCCGCCTGATCGTCGGTCAAAGGCGATTCACGATTCACGATTTTCAACTGTAAATCCAACATTCCCTGCCTGTTATAATCCGAAACCGTTTTGTCGATGCGGGCAACGGAACGATCAACTTCACTCAAATTTTCATAATAAGTAACTGTAAATTGCGGCTCCAAATCCACTTTGATTTGCTTGTCCTGCACGCGGCCGCGAATTTCGTTTTTGTATTTCGATTGCAATTCTTCTTCCTTGTTATACACAACCAAACGGTTGAATTTGTTGATGTCTTTGTCGGAAGTTTCGCGAATCGAAGTCGAATCATTGTCCGTATCAGCCAATTCCGGTAAATCAAAAACGCCTTTTCCGGTAACGGTTTTGCCCTGTTCGCGCAGTTTTTGCAGTTTTTGTTCCAAATCGTAGGCCGCCCAATAATCGAGATCGGCTTCTTTCGTTTTTTTCAATTTTCGTTTTAGTTCCGAACGGAAATAATAAGCCGGCACAAAATTGGGATATTCGTCGACAACGCGGTTCAAATCGTCGATGGCGTCGGTATAATTTCCGGCCTCGTTGTGCAGAAGAACACGGTTGTAGATTGCATTGTAATTATCCGGTTCCCAAGTAATTACTTGATTAAAATCGTCTAACGCGCCATACACGTCGCCCACTTGCGAACGCAACAATCCGCGGTTGAAACGGGCAATCCGGTTTTGCGGGTCGAGTTTGATAACCAAATCGTAATCGGCCATCGCGCCGCGCAAATCGTGCAAATGATAGCGCACCAAACCTCGATTGATATGATAACCCACCTGTTTATTTTCGAGATGAATAGCTTGATCGAAATCGCTCAAAGCTTCCGTATATTTTTCGGATTGAAAAAACAACATCGCCCGTTGTGCGTATGCAGAAGCGTAATATTTATCTAATTCCAAGGCTTTATTGTAATCGGAAAATGCCAAAACGGTATCGCCTTTTTCGCTATATACGGCGCCGCGAGCCAGATAGCCGTTGGTGTAACGCGGTTGGTATTTCAACAATAAATTCAAAACATCAATCGATTCGTCGTATTTTTTCTCCTGCAAAAAGGCGATGGCTTTATTCAGTAGCATTTGTTTGTCTTCGGGACGAAATTCCAAACCTTTGTTGTAATCATCAATGGCGCCTTCGTAATTATTCAAACTTTGACGGGCTGCGCCGCGATATTGATACGCCAAAACCATAAACGGATTTCGTTCGATGCACAAAGTAAAATCGGATTCGGCGCCCGAATAATCGTCCAAACTCAATTTGGCGATGGCGCGATAAAAATACGGCTCGGCCAAATATGGTTTCGCTTTGATGACTTGATTGAAATATTGAATCGACAGCACATAATCCTCGAAGTATAAAGCGTTTTTGCCGATGGTCAGCACGCGGTTGGTATTGACTTGGGCGTTTGCCGAAAACGAAAAACCCAGCGCAAAAAACAAGATAATTTTACAAATAGTTTTCATAGATCCATTTTATAATACCGGAGAATGCTTACAATTACTACTCCCCCACTTAAAAATAAACGAAAAAACAATAAACTCCAAAGCAGAAACCAGGGCATTAGCGATCCCGAATTGTCCCAAATCTGCTGAAAACATCAATTGCGAAAGAATAGCTCCCTGTTCATCGCGCGTATAAATCAAACAATCCGGAATGATACCGGTATTATAATCGACTGATACCCAATAATATGCAATCAAAAAGCTGACAACCGAAGCAATCAACAGAAACAAAAACCAATGCCGCGCCCGGTTCAATCTCGGATGATTAATCACGTAATAATACAACAGCACCACCGACAAAACTACCGACAAAGTAACCAATCCGATAGAATTAAAAAGATTGGGATTATCGTAAGTCTGTGTATCACAATTATATCCCCATAAATAATCGGTCAACGAAGCGCCGTATATCGACTCGAACCAACCGTAAATAATACCTAAAATTCTGTCCATGATTATTTGTTTATGCTGATTTTCAATTCGGTGTAATAATCGTTTTCGCGCGTGTAAGCTTCGTAAATTCCACCAATTAAGTATTTGATTCCAAATGTTTTATGCATTGATCCATCCGTGTGAATATCCAAATCCGAATCGTCGTTCATCCTTTCCACCCAAGCCGGAATTTGCATCAATAAACGAATGGATAAATCGCTTTGCTTGATAATCGGACTACTCAAATTCAAAGCCGTACTGTAGCCGTGCGAATTTTTCGGACTATGCGCAACCGAAAGTTGAAAATCCTTGTCATTCAATTGATAATGCCGCGCATCTTTCCAATAATTTTCATCCAACAAGAACGCCGAAAAATCCGCATCCACCGAAAACGTAAACAATCCCGTATTTTTTCGATGCGTCGATTTTTGAGCGTTGACAATCTGATTTTTCGAATGCAATTTATCTAATTTAAAATCGCCCGACCCCAAACGAACTGCGTATGGTGCATTTTGATTCACCGAAGTAATCGAAAAAACATTCTCTACTCCACTTCCCTTGAATTTATTTTCGGGAATTTTCCGGTACAAATCTTTCAAATATTCCGGTTTTCCCAACAACCAAATATAAAACGGACGGCGGTCGCTAATCAAGGTCGCCTTGTCTTCATGATTATAATAATATCCTGAAAATTGGGAAGTTAATTGATAAATTACAATGGCCATATCTTCTTTTTTCAGTTGCTCCGCAACAATAGATTTGATGGTAATTTGCTGATTAATCAAATATTGTTCGGCGTTTTTCCCTCTTCCGGGCGAAAAAATACAATCCGAAACGAAAACGGAAACCGAGGAATCGTTGTGTTCCGAAAGCAGCAATTGCAGAATTTGAGCAATGTCGGTTGCGCCGCGATTTCCGCCCCGCGATTGAAAAATATTCGGTTCCAAATTTTCGATAAAACTCGAAATATCAGCCGGTTGAGAAATAATTTTACTGTTGATATAATTTAATTGAATCGAATCGGCGAAATCGGCTATCTGAATATCAATCAAATAATTATACACCGCCTGTTCAAATTCGGTAACCCCTTTAACGTAACCGTCCATACTACCCGAATTTTCGATATACACTTTCACGGAAGGCTTCTCATCCGGTTTTTGTTCTTTTTCAGATGCAATATTCGAATCTGGTTCCGAACGAGAAGGCGATTTTCCGCACGAAATAATTAATAGGCTTATTATCAATAATATAAATTCTTTTTGCATTCTTCATTCAGTTAAAATAATCTTCTATTTTACGCATGGCCGTATTCAGACAGAAGACCAAAACATGGTCGCCGGCTTGGATTTGCGTACTTCCGTCGATGATTTGCGCTTCGCCTTCGCGAATCAATCCGCCCAAAGTGAGATCTTGCGGTAAACGCAAGTCTTTCACGGGTTTACGTGTGATTTTGGAATCATAGCGCGCCACCAATTCGGCCACATCGGCATTGGCAAATGCCAAACATTTTACCGTCGAAACGTCGGCTTGCAACAAAAACCGGTAAATATGGCTCGACGCGATGAGTTTTTTATTGATAATGGAGCCGATGTCCAATTTTTCGGCCATTTGGATGTAATCGAGATTTTCGACTTCGGCAATGGTTTTCGGCACACCGAAACTTTTGGCTGCCACGCACGCCAGGATATTCGCTTCGGAATTGCCGGTCAGCGCAATAAAAGCATCGCAATTTTTAATATTTTCCTGAATCAACAAATCGGTATTCCGGCCATCGCCATTAAGAACCATCACGTTAGCGCTCACTTTTTCGGCCAGACGGAAACTTTTTTCCTTGTCGATTTCGATTAATTTTATGCTGACATGATGCGGAATCCGTTCGCACACGCGCAAAGCGATACGGCTGCCGCCCATAATCGTAATTTTTTCGATTTTAAAATCCTCTTTCCCGGCCAAGCGTTTGATTTCGTCGATATGTTCTTTCGTGGTGGAAAAATAGACGATGTCGCCGTTCAGAATTTGGTCGTTCCCTCGCGGAATAATCGTCATTTGATTGCGTTTGATCGCTACGATATGATACATCCTGTTTTCGCCGCCGCCCAATTCATACAAATATTTATTGACGATGGCTGCATTTTGGCGAATTTTAGCGCCCAAGAGAATGAGGCGTTCGTGCGCCATATCCCACCATTGGCGCGTCCACGGTTGGCGTAGCGCACTCGCAATTTCTTCGGCGGCCAATGTTTCGGGACAAATCAGCGAATCGACGCCCAATTGCGAGAAAAATTCCACATTGCGCGGAATCAGATATTCGTTATTGTCAATGCGAGCGATGGTGCGTTGGGCTCCCAAAGTATGCGCGAGCATACAAGCCGTCATATTCGTTGATTCTTCAGGAGTTACGGCAATAAACATATCGGCGTCCTTGATTCCGGCCGATTTGAGATCGGCGATAGAAGTAGGATTTCCCACCACCGTCATAATCTCCTGATTGTTGGGGAAATTCAGTTTTTCGTCGTCGCTATCCATCAAGATAATATCCTGATCTTCACGGGATAATAATTTTGACAAGTGCGTTCCGACTTCGCCTGCGCCGCCTATGATGATTTTCATTTACCGGAAAAATTTTCGATGAGGGCAAAGATAAAACTATTTTTTTGATTGCGCCAAAAAATATAGTATTTTGTAGGAAATCTGATAATTTTTACTCGAGAATAAGTTGATAATCAAATAATGTAAAAGATATGAAAAATACAAAAAGTAAACAAATCGTCAAAACTATTGTACTTTGGTACAGTTTTTGCAATACATAAAACTCAATAATATA
>BNWW01000077.1 GCA_025999115.1 Bacteroidia bacterium | reverse complement strand
GCCCTATTTCGTGTGCTATCGTTTGAGCAGTAGAACCTTGAAATAAATACCCGAATTGTTTATCTCTCGGCATATCGCCAACTACTCCATCTGCACCCGTAACATTCTCTATAATAAACAGGCAAGCAGCGTTGTCTTCGGGATTAGCTTCTTGATAGGCGGCGTTAATCGCTTTCATATCGTCGGTCAAAGTTGAAAATAGACCACTACCGGTAACATTGAATGCTTTCGTTTGCAATGGTTCGTAATCGAAACTGCTTTCCATTTCTACTTCACAACTAATTCCTACCTTATTATATATAGCATTTAATTGTGTCGCAACATTATTTGCAGTAAAACCATTTGTAAACCCATTGACCGGAACTAATTTCACTTTCAAACGCTTAGGTTCATACGAATAAATATTCAACTTGGCCAAAGTCGCATATTTCCCTTTCGCTTCTTCCTGTACAACATACAAGTTTTGTCCATCGTCGGCAGCGCTACCTAAAAGAGTGATAGTCCAACCTTTATTTGTTGTATCATAATTGCCTTTTTGATATTCTTTGCCTTTATCTGTAACAAAATGTACTTTTTCGGGATTAAACTCTGATTTAGAATCAGTTACTTTCACAAAGATTTCATCGCTTGCTCCCGGCACCATAAACTTGGCCGAAGCAATCATATCGTCGGTAGTAGGCTTGTATTTGAGGAAATACTCCGTTACTTTGGCATAAACTTCTTTGTAATTATCAACCGCATACTTTGTATTGGCGGTTGCTTGAAATTCCAAGGTCGCAAGATCCGGTCGCGGCGTGTTTTTTGTATTCGGGTCAAGTGTTATTTCTGTTTTGCTTGATAGCGGCGTAATACTGCCTTTTTCATCAACAGCAAACGTATTCCCGCTTGCATCTTCAATGGTGGCAGGCATTGCATCCGTTTCCACGGTATGTTCTTTGCCTTCCGCATCGGTAATAATAAAAACATATTTCTCGTTTTCGCCTTTGGTTAGCGTATAGTTACCACCTTCTGCTATTTCATCTTTCGTCCCATCCGCTTTTACCGGTAGCACTTTTATATCGGGATTAATATTGTAATCAACCGTATAAGCCGCTTTTTCTTCTCCGGTGCGTACGTCACCAACGCCTTTACCCCCGGTCAGCGCTTGGTCTATATCGACTGTCATGTTATTAACCGCATCATACTTCGTTTCAAAATACCCCGAAATCAAACGACTATCCGTGTTAACCACGATGTCTTTAAAAGTAACCGCTACTTTTAAATTGCCAATGTAGGGAATACCCACATAGCCCTCGCCCGAAAACCTGCCGGAACCTGTAACTTTAGAGATGAACACCGGAAAATCCCCCGCCAAAACCGGTTGCCCGGGAATCAATTGTTCTATCGGTGTTTTGTTCGTGATTTTCGTATCCGGCATGATGCCGCAATTGCGTTGCCGCTCCTGCTGCAAATCTTCTTTGCTCGGTATTTTTATACCTTTAATTGCACTGTACTGATACGCATCGTTGATTACACACCGGCTACCCACGCGATATTCATATTCCGTATCATTTTTTAAGTTATAAACCGTGCATAATTCCGGTTGCGTAATTTCGCCGGTGTACCATTTGGATGAATTTTTCTTGCGATATTCGACCGTATAATTCATCGCGTTTACATCCTGCCACGTGATATTTACTTTGTTGTTTTCGTAGATGGCGCCCAAGGTGGTAACGATATTGCAATCAGCGGCATAGTCGAACCAAAACACTTGACTAAAACCGTTGTTTTTAATTACGCTTGTTTCTTCAATGCCCTGTTTGGCAATGGCTCTTACCCGCCACGCATAGCGCATGCCCGGAATCAGCATCGGCTGGGAAAGACCGTGAATGAAAGAGGGCGCCGGTGTCCGTTCGGTATAAAGTATTCTGGAATAAGTAAAGGCCGCTTCGGGATTTACCTTTTTGTCGTAAATTTCAGCCATGCTAAATTCATATTCAACATTATAGCCTGCGGGCAGATTCAGCGCCGGCCGCCAATTGAACATGATATTGGGAAAAGGCGTTTCGGAAATGGTCTTGCCTTTTTCGGGCAACTGCGGAACGGGCGGTTCGCCCAGCATGATTCTTGCCATGGCTCGCCCCATGGTCGGACTGCTTAACAATTGTCCCGTGGCAGCATCATAGACTTCAAAATGGAAAGTGTAAAAGTCGTCGGGGAATTGTTGGCTGTTCAAAAAGGTGGATTTATATCCGGTGCACTGAAAATTTTCCGCTCGAAAAAAGACGGCTAAATCCTGCGAAGCGATTTGTAACGGCATGCCCGGATCTAATGTTGCAAAGAATATCTGTTTATATTCCGGCGTGTACATCGAAAAGGTACTCGACTGTATTTTCATTCGCAAAAACACGCGCAGGGGCGGACTTTGGAAGTCGTTATTAACGATAGTTACTTTCAGTTTCGGAAAACTGCCGGAGTAATATTGCGGGACATACGGCGTATAGGGCGGTATCAGTTGGGTGTTAACCTGTACCGGATAGGTTATAACTCGTGCCTGTGTATTCAAACCGAATACAAACAATATCAAAATTATAAAAATATATCGTAAGGACTTCATAACCATCAAATTAAAAATTATAAGAATATCCCGCCGTGATTAACGAATGGTTGGTGTCCGGTCGATTGACCGACGTGCGCCATTGTAAATTATAGGCAAAGATAATGCTATGTTTTTTAAAAGGCGAATAACTGCTGCTTATTCTACCTAAAAACACTTCGTTTTGTTTGATTCCTTCCAACAAACCGGTATTGTAGGACAACGAACCGCGCAAGTTGATTTTCTTTTTCCAAAGTTTGGAGGATATTTCTATTGTCGGCCCCAAAGTCAGCGCGTTGCCGGTGGATAATTTACTGTTATTCAAATTCATATTCCCGGATAATGACAAGCCGGATTCTAAAAAATTGCAAGTATAAGCAGCCGAAGCATTGATCATTTCCGACAAACTTCCTGCTTGATAAGTATCTCCCTGTTTGCCAGCGGCATCTTGCCAAGAAAAATTCATGTTGAGCGAATGTTCCTGTTTTTCTGTCTTTTTGGTAACGATGCCGACATTAAGATTCGCATTTTGGCTCAATTGCACAAAGTTGAGCGTATCCAACAAATCGAATTGATTTTCTTGATTAATCAATTCAAAGTTGGAACGGACATTGGTGTAATTCTGAAAATTACTGTATGAGAGATTGGCATTGATACGTTCGTTGATTTTGGCGCTCAGATTTATAGAACCGACAATTCGAGAAGAAAAGTTAGCTTTCTTTTTATCCAAATCGTCGCGTTCGTAGCCGATACTCATACTTAAATTCATTTTCTCTTTCCAAAACGATTGTGCCGCATTGACCGTGATATTTTCTATATCGTTCACAAAATAATACGCCCCCAGTGTTTTATAACCCGGGTCGATGCGTTCGTAACCGAGGCCGATGCTGTTGCTTTTTCCCACTAAATCGACCTTTGCCTTGAAAGCATTATAGGCGCTCGATGATTGATTTCCGCCAGCCCACGCACCCAACAGACCGTTGCGATCATTGGCAGGAGAACGCCGGTCGTTGGTCAACAAACTTAGTCCATACTCTCCACTGATTTTGATTATCTGAACAGGCCGGTACATAAACGTCACCCCTCCCGCCAAATTCTCCATCGGCATAATCCCCAAACTATCGGGCGGAACGAGCAGGGAATTGACTTCATCTTTAGCATTAAACAAATTAATGGATACTTGGTATTTTTCTGCAGAACGTCCGGCCTTTACCCCATACCCCACCCGCTTATAATTCGGTAAAATCGCCGCCTGCAAACTGTCGTATTCCACCGCTTTCAAGAATCGGCCATACAAGGCGGCAAACTCCCAGCCGCCGGGGGTCAGTTCCACGCCAGCGCCGGTAAAAATATGCCCGCTGAGGGTGTAGGGCGAAAACGTCATCGACACATCGCCGATATGGGCGGTAATCCATTTATAGGAAGGATGCAAACTCAAGCGGTTAGGCGACGACGGCAGTTTATAACTGTTTCCCGAATTGGTTATACTAAACGAAAACGGCAAATCGACCAGTCCGTAAATATTCAGATTGAGGTTGCCGTTGAGGTAGTAGGCGAACGGATCGCGCCCCATCATATCGTTGCCCGCATCATAGACCGTGTTGAGTGAGGCGCCGCCGTTGAGTTTGACGGCTTTGCCTTTACCGAAATTGTCTTTTAGGTCTTCGAGGCGCAGGCTTTGGGCAACGACCGCCGAAGCAGCCCATACAAGCAGCACTGTAAGAATATATTTTCGTTTTATCATAACACAATCAGTTTAAGATTCATACTTCCCGAAGGCGTTTCCAACACCAAAGCATACACGCCCGGCGCTACAGCTAAGCGGTAGGACAAGGAATATCGGTCGCTCTCGCTCGCCCGCCGGTCATCCACGACAATGCCTTGACTTAAACTGAACATCCGCAGGCGAATGGGACTGATTTTGTTCAGTTTCACCTCCACCGTGAACTGCCCGCCGCTGGGATTGGGATAGACCGTAAATTCTTCGATAATCGATTCGCCAAACGTTTCAAGGTCGCGATCGTCCGCTTCGGCCACTGTGATGGATTGGAAATCGTCTTGCCAACATTCGTCCACGTAGGTACGGAAGCCCACGGCATACACGCCCGGTTCGGCAAAAATCACTTTGGCGTAATGTTCCTGAACATCAACCAATTGGATGCGGGGGTCGGGGTCGAACAGCCATTCACTCCGTTCGGGTTCAGGGTCGCTGATGTTGACAAACAGGATGGTGTCGTTGGCAAAGACCTGCGAGGCGACTACGATTTCGGAAGCAATATCTAATTCTTTGACTGTAATTTGCAAGTGGTCCGTTGCTTGACAACCTTTGGAATCGGTTATCAAGAGGCGATAAACACCTTCTTCGCGTACCGTTATCGTAGGTGTAGTGGCTGTGAAATCATTAGGGCCACTCCATTGGAATTGCGTTAGCAGATCTTCTATCGTTGGGGAAATCGTCAATTGTTGGCCGTTGCACAAGGTACGGTCTTCGCCAATAAATACTTGCAACGGGGCCGGATCGACCAATTGGAACGAGCGGAAGAATGAACAGCCGTGGACGTCGGTTACGGTTACAGAATACGTTCCGGCGGGTTGGTTTTTGAGGTCTTTTTCCGTCGAACCGTTGTCCCACAAATAGGTATAAGGGGCTTCTCCGCCGGATACCAGCAATTCGAGCCAACCGTTGTCCGCCTCAAAACAGATGGGGTGATGTGCGATGGCATCGACTTGTAAATCGGCGGGGGTGGAAACGATGGCGGTTACGGTGATTTCGCAGCCGCGGGCATCGGTAATCAGCACCGGATATTCTCCTGCGCCGACATTTTCGACTACCGGTGTCGTGTCGCCTTTCGCCCATTGGTAGCGGTAAGGAAGTGTGCCGCCACTGACTTCGACCGAAATCGGGGTGGTTCCCCCGCAATACACTTCCGTTTGAGTGACGGCGGCTTGCAATGCACCGGGTTGTAACAATTCGTATTCCAAAGTAATAATATTGGGTGTGCAACTGTAATCTTCAATGGTTAAACGGTAGGTACCGGCAACGATATTGGATAGAATGCTATCCGTGCTTCCTTGATTCCAAGTGTATTTATAGGGTAATTCATTGGTATTCGGATTTTTAATTCCGCCCTGTATGTGTGCCGTCAATTCGCCATCCACACTTTCAAAACAGGAAACAAAATGTGTTTCTTCAATCGTTCCGGCTAATGGTTCCGGTTGAATAATCGAATAAGAACCGGTTACCACACAGGTCGCATTGGTTTCCGGTGTGGCTCCGGCAAAATTACTGTCGGTAATTCGAACCGAATATTCTCCAATCAACAGGTTTTCCGGTGTGGCTATCCTTTGTCCGTTTCCGTCTTTCCATTCCACATTGTAGGGAGGAGTTCCGCCGGCGATGGCAATGACGATACTGCCGTCCGAACGGCCAAAACCCGAAACATCAGTTACAATAGCCGATGCGATGCTTAACGGCGCGTCCGGTTGCGTAAGTTGCAGCGTGTGAATGTCTTCATTTTCGATTTTGGCGTAACAATGATTGCCGTCCATAATATATAAGGTGTAGCTTCCGGCAAACAGATGATCCAAATAGAAGGTCTTGTCTGTCTGATTGATCGCTAATTCTTGATACGCTTCCTCGTTTTGTTTGTAAAAAAGCCGGTAATCGCCCGTGCCGCCGGTAACGCTGAGATGAATAAACCCATCGTTGGAGCCGAAACAAGAGATATTATGCGTAACCAACTGGGTATTCAGCAAAGCCGGCTGGGTAATTTGAAAAACAGTCGATTGCGCATTGTTGGCCGGGTCGCTATTGTCCGTGATTTGGACCTGGTAATAGCCGGCGGGCAGGTTGTCGAGTACGCTGTCGGTACGGTTTTCCATCAAAAAAGTATTACCGTCCTTGATTTCGAACCATTGATAAGTATAGGGTAATGCCGGAGCATTTTTAGCCACGCCGCCGCTTGCATGGGCGATAAGTGTGCCGGTATGCTCATTATAACACAGAATGCTCGCTGGATTTTCCAACGAAACGACCAATGGTTCCGGTTCTATTAAAAGATAAGTTTCCGCTAAAGAACAACCGTTTTTATCGCTGATTTCCACCCGGTAAGTACCTTGGGGACGGTTTGCGAGTTTGGAAATCAGCACGTCATCGCCTTCCATTTCGTAAGAAGAGGAGAGAATATTGTTGGCTTCGTCTTTCCAGACGACGGTATAGGCGGGGGCAAGGTCGTTGGGTGTGCCGCCGGTAATGCGTAAGGTGATGCCGCCGTTGGACAGTCCGGCGCCGGAGGGCGAGTGGATGGATACAGAAGTTATTTGCAAAGCCTTTTGCGGTTGATTAATCGTAACAGATGCCGATGTTGTTTCCGGATTAGTCGAAAAATACGCCACACACTGCTTTCCATCGCTTACAAAAAATTGATATTCACCGGCTTTCAGATTATCTATCGAAAAAACGTTGGCCGGTTTGGAAATCGTCTTTTTTTGAAAAACATCGTCTGCGCTCTCTTTATACAACAATTCGTAATTTTCATTGCCGCCGCCGACCGTTATTTGCACCTTCCCGTTATCGGAATCAAAACAGCTAACGTCCTGCACATTGATAAGAGTCGCTAATACCTTGTCCGGTTCTTTCAAACGGTAATCGACAGAAGCAGTATTCGGTTCCCTGCTGCCGTCGGTTACGACTACGCGATAGTCGCCGGCGCTCAAATTACGATAAATACTATCCGTTGCATTCGTAAGAATATATGCGTTTTCTTCTTTTTTATACCAGCGGTAATTATAAGGCGTTTCTACAACACCACCCGTGGCGTGAGCGATTAATTGGCCGTCGGTTGCTCCGTTGCATCGAATCGTATCTCTTTCTTCGATTAATACCGTTAACAGAGGCGGTTGATCTAAATGAAAATTGAAATTCTGTACACAACCTTTATCATCCGTGATTTGTGCGGAATAATCGCCACCGGTAATATTCGTCAGCGTGGAGTGAAATTGGCCGCCACTCATTTCTTCCGTATGTGTATTGAGGATTTGATTTCGAGCGTTTCGCCAAACCACTTGATACATTCCCGACGGGCTGGGAGTTCCACCGTGCGCCTCTATCGTAACAAAACCGTTGGGAAGATTATAGCCGGAAGGCAACAGCGAATCCACGACCGCCACCAACACGCCTTGTTCCGGCCCTTGAATCACTACGGTTTGTATATCCAATTGATTTTCTAAAGTTAGCTTTTCGCAACCATTCGTATCTTTGACGTAAAATTGGTAAGCGCCTTTAATGAGATTATTCACGGTTATTTCCGTGGCATTGGCGGGAAAAGCGGTTTGTGTAAAATTGGCATCGCTTGTTTTCTTCCAATAAAGAAGATAATTGCCGTTGCCGCCGGAAGCGGTGATGTTGGCGGAGCCATTGTTGCCTTGGTAGCAGGTTACATCTTGTGTGGCGGTAGTGGAATAGGTGATGGGGGCGGGTTGGGTAATCTCTAAAACAATAAATTGAGAGGTGGTTGTTATTTCATGATTTCCATCAAATCCGGCTATAAATAAAGTATCGGATTTGGCTGCCAATCCATCTAATGTTAAGGTATTGTCGGAAGCAAAATCGGATAAAGAACGACTGCCTAAATCGTTGTTGCGGCCCCAGAAGAACTGAAGTTGTGTATTGTCGTATAAATCTTCCTCGACTCTTAACTTTACGGAACCGGTTTGTCCGTAACAAAGAGGATTTGTTGTTGCTTCAACCGATAATTGAGGGATAGAGGGTTTTACTTCTAAAAATAACATTTGAGTATATACCGGATTGTCAGGATCCAAACTTTTTTGAACTCTGAAATATACTTTTTGGTCTACCTTAAATCCGCAATTAAGCGATTAGATATATTAGCAAAGCGTTATAAATAAAATACTTAAAACGCTTTGCTGTTTGAAAAATTATCACTAAATTTAGTGCTCCCAACAAAAAAATAAAGTGGTT
>BNWW01000076.1 GCA_025999115.1 Bacteroidia bacterium | reverse complement strand
TTTATTGATTTGGAAATTCTCTGCTAAGATAGTCATTTTTAATAACTTATTAGCTAAATATGCTACTTTTTTTTATCTATTTTTCGCCTTTTTATGGGCGTAGAACTTGGTGCGAAACATTAGTAATGATATGCGAGAATTATTAATACACATCCAAAATACAGTAATAGATGATATCCCTCAATTAGTAGAATGTGGAATGGAAAAGTTAACTTTTAATGATTTTTTATAATTATGAGAATAAAAATCACCTATTTATTTACGTTACTATTAATATGTACAAGCGGACACTCTCATACTATTGAGGATAGTCAAATATTTAGTATTGTATCTGCAAGTGATACCATATCTTTTTTTAAAGTAAATAGCGACACCATTACTCCAAAACCCACTGTTTTGTTTTGTCAAGGCTCGTTACCTATTCCTCTGTTTATTGAAGACAGTGAAACTGTTTTTATCCCTTCTTTAGGGAATTTTGATTATCCGGCATTATCGAATCAATATAATTTTGTAGTTATTTCTATGCCACATACGCCTATTTATTCTAATAATACACATCTGAATAATAGCTTTGCGTATGTGCCGGATACTATTTTCCCAACAAACTATGACAGCCTTTATTTAAAAGATAATTACTTGGAAAAGTATGTAGAACGAGGAAATAAAGTCATTCAATTTTTAAAAACTCAGAAATGGGTAGATCCAAATAAAATTATTTTAATGGGACATTCGCAAGGAGCAAACGTAGGATTGAAAATTGCAAGTCAAAATCCTGATATATTTGCTTTGGGATATTTTAGCGGGAGTGTTGGCGGCAGATTTGCAAAATATATACGAGAGGAAAGGAAAAAAGCTAAATTAGATTTGCAAACAAAAGAGGAAACGCAATCGAATATAAATCAATTATACACGGAATGGAAAAAAATATGCCGAGATTCTATGGATTATGGAGATCCCAGTCACACATGGAAGAGTTTCAGCATTTCTTTTCTCCAAGAAATGATCCATTTGAAAATGCCGGTATATGTAACTTATGGCACCGAAGATTCCGGAACGGAAGATTGCGATTATCTTCCAATTTATTTTGAGTTATCCAAAAAAACAAATTATGCGATTAGGGCTTTCGTTGGTTTAGGACATAATTTTGAAGAAGTTTTACCGGATGGAAAATCAAATTATGATAATATGTATTGGGATCAAGCTGTCAAAGAATTTTTTAATTGGATAGAAAAACAACCGTATGTATCGGTTCAATAATACATTAATAGTAAAATTTGTGCATAAAATGTTTTATTACAGTGCTAATTCATTGCAAATTTCCCGTTTTCTCCCTACCTTTGCCCCACATTTATCAAAGTAAAGGACTATGAACTCTTTCCCCAATTACATACAACACGACGCTATGGACTGCGGCCCCACCTGCCTCCGCATGGTCTCCGCCCACCACGGCCGCCACTACAGCCTCGAAGGCCTCCGCGAAAAAGCCCACTTATCGCGCGAAGGCGTATCCATGCTCGGTATCAGCGAAGCCGCCGAAAATATCGGCTTCCGCACCTTGGGCGCTCGTCTGTCGTTTGAGAAACTGAAAGAAGCGCCCTTGCCGTGCATCGTCCATTGGAATCAAAGCCATTTCGTGGTGGTTTATGAAATCAAAAAAGATACGGTTCGCGTGGCCGACCCTTCCGCCGGCAAACTCAAATACACCCGCGAAGAGTTTTGCAATTGCTGGTTGAGCGCCAAACATCAAGGCGAAGACCAAGGCGTAGCGCTCCTGCTCGAACCTACTCCCGATTTCTACACCCGCACTTCCGACGACGAAAAAATCAACCGCCGCGGCTTTTTCTTCCTCTTTTCCTACCTCAAGCCCTACCGGCGCTTGATGTTTCAATTGTTTTTGGGATTGCTGTTCGGCAGTTTGCTGCAATTGATTTTCCCGTTTCTCACGCAATCGATTGTCGATGTGGGAATTAGCAACCAAAACATCGGCTTCATTTATTTGGTTTTGGCTGCACAATTGATGCTTACATTGAGCAGTTCGGCCGTCGAATTTATCCGCGGATGGATTTTGCTGCATCTGGGAACACGCATCAATATCGCCCTCATTTCCGATTTTCTCATCAAACTGATGCGCCTTCCGATGGGCTATTTCGATACCAAAATGACCGGCGACCTCCTCCAACGCATCGGCGACCACAGTCGCATTCAAAGTTTTTTGACCAATTCCAGTTTGAGCGTAGTATTTTCATTCTTTAATATTCTGATTTTCGGTTGCATCCTGTTGCTGTACAATGTTCGTATTTTCGCTATTTTCTTTATCGGCAGTCTGTTATATCTTTTGTGGGTGTGGCTTTTTATGAAAAAACGCGCCGAACTCGACCATAAAAGTTTCGCCCAGCAATCGGCTCATCAAAGCAATGTCATTCAACTGATTACCGGAATGCAGGAAATCAAGCTCAACGGCTGCGAACAACAAAAACGTTGGGAATGGGAACGTATTCAAGCCAAATTGTTCCGTTTGAGTGTGAAAGGCATGGCTTTGGGGCAATATCAAGATTCGGGCGCCATTCTGATTAATCAAACCAAAAACATCCTGATTACCGTTTTGGTAGCTAAATTGGTGGTTTCGGGAGAAATGACTCTGGGAATGATGCTTTCGGTGCAATACATTATCGGTCAGCTGAATAGCCCGATCGACCAATTAATCGGTTTTTTCCGCTCCACTCAAGACGCCAAATTGAGTTTGGAACGTTTGAGTGAAATTCACGATAAGGACGATGAGGAAAGTCGCGATACAACGGCCATTCAAAACATTCCAAGCGGCCAAGACCTCGTTTTTCAACACGTCGATTTTGCCTACGACGGTACATCGGTCGCCGAATTAGTCTTGAACGACATCAATCTCACGATTCCGGCGCACAAACAAACGGCCATTGTGGGCATGAGTGGCAGCGGAAAAACGACATTAGTCAAACTTTTACTCGGATTTTATCCTTTAAAAAAAGGCTCTATTCTGTTGGGTAACAATAAATTGGAAAATTACAGCCTGAAGCAATGGCGCAAACGTTGCGGAATCGTGATGCAGGACGGTTTTATTTTTTCGGATACCATTGCCCGCAACATCGCTCCGGGTGAAGAAAATATCGATACCAACCGGCTGCTTGAGGCAGTGGAAACCGCTAATATCCGTGATTTTATCGAATCTTTGCCCTTGGCTTACAACACCAAAATCGGCAGCGAAGGCCACGGTTTAAGTCAGGGACAAAAACAACGCATCCTCATTGCTCGCGCCGTCTATAAAAATCCCGAAGTGGTGCTTTTCGATGAGGCTACCAATGCTTTGGATGCCAACAACGAACGCGCCATCATGGATAAATTGAATCGCTTTTTCGATGGAAAAACGGTTGTCGTCGTCGCCCATCGTTTGAGTACCGTTCGTCATGCCGGCCAAATCGTGGTTTTGGAAAAAGGCCGGATTGTTGAAATCGGAACGCATGAAGAACTCATTAATCGTCAAGGCGCTTATTATCATTTGGTTAAAAATCAGTTGGAACTATGAACGAAAAAAAAATCGAACTCCGAAGCGAAGAAATGCAAGAAATTTTCTCCCGTCCGCCGCATTGGCTAATCCGGGGTGGAATATCCATTATCTGCTTGGTAATCATCTGTTTATTGGCCGGCAGTTATTTCTTCAAATATCCCGACAAAGTAACGGGACAAGTAGTGATTACCACCGAACATCCGCCCGTTTGGCTGGTAGCGCAGGCCGGCGGCAAAATCAAAGAATTGTATTGTACCGATAAAGCATCCGTAACGAAAGGTTCCATTTTGGCGGTCATCGAAAATCCGGCCGTTACCGGCGAAGTTGTTTTCGTTAAAAACCAATTGATACAAAGCTGTTTAACCGACAGTGTTTTTTATATTCCCGATACTTTGCTTCATGCGAATTACGAATTGGGCGCCATCCAAAACACCTATTCCATGTTTTTGCGTTCGGCGAATAATTACCGGAATTTCTGTTCCTACAATACGATTGAAAAAGAAAAGGAAGCCCTGAATCTGCAAATCAAAGGCCACTATCGCTATACCCGAAATTTGCATCAACAGTTGAAACTGAAACAGGAAGAATTGCGCTTGGCGAAAGCGACTTACGATCGTGAAAAGCAATTGTATGAAAAAGGCGTCATTGCCGCTTCGGAAATGGAAACGGCTGAAAACATCTATCTCTCTGTCCGCCAGGCTGTTCAACAAATGCAAACCGGCCTTTCGTCCGATGCCATCGAATCGGCGCAATTATCCGAATCGCTGTCGAAATTGGATACGCAATACGAAAATCAACGCAATACACTTCTTTCGGAAGTGCAAACGGCTTATGGCGAACTGCTTTCGGTCATCGAGAATTGGGAACAAACCTGTCTTTTCATCTCCCCAATCGACGGCACAGCCGGTTTTCATTCGATTTGGACACGAAATCAGTTTCTCAGGGCGGGCGATAAAGCCTTGTCGGTTGTTCCCGAAGATGCAGGCGCAACCATCGGCCGGATTCAAACAGCCGCCGCCGGTTCGGGTAAAATCAAAACCGGTCAACGGGTCAATATCAAGGTCGATGGCTATCCTTATATGGAATACGGCAGTTTGCAAGCCGAAGTGCGCAGTATCTCCTTGATTTCCAATGAACAAATGTATGCCGTAGAAGTGGCGTTTCCCAAAGGATTGCAAACCAATACCCGCAAAACGCTTCCCTTTACCGGCGAATTGACCGGCACAGCCGAAATCATTACCGATGATCGTAGCCTTCTCATACGAATATTGGATCCTTTAATTTATGGGTGGCGCGACCGGTTTATCGGAACGTAGTTACCTTGCACTACGTGCAGTGGAACTACGTTCCGGTAAAAAATCTCTCTTAGGTGATTGAAATTCAAATCTTTTCCGTACTTTTGTGCTTTAAAACATGATTTTAAAACATAAATGCACAAACAGGCAGGAAACATTATGGATTTCTCAACGAATCTGAAAGAAGTTTGGCGTATGTTGAATGAGCAGGAACGGGAATTAATCCGGCAAAATGCATCCATCCAGCATTATAAAAAGAATCAGCAGATTTATGCCGAAGGTGAAGAACCCACCCATTTAATGTGCCTGTTGAAAGGCAAAGTGAAAATCTATAAAGAAGGTGTGGGCGGCCGTAGCCAAATTATCCGCATGATCCGGCCGATTCAGTATTTTGCTTATCGTGCGTATTTTGCCCGCGAAAACTATCTTACGGATGCAGCAGCTTTTGAAGCATCGACCGTATGCCTGATTCCGATGAAAACGGTAAGGCATATCATGAAAAACAATTACAATATTTGCAAGTTTTTTATCCGCCAACTGTCTATCGATCTGGGAATTGCCGACGAACGCACCGTAAACCTTACGCAGAAACACATTCGCGGCCGTTTGGCCGAATCGCTCGTCTTTCTCATTGATAGTTACGGTTTGGAAGAAGATGCTACCATTAATATTTACCTCGCTCGCGAAGATTTGGCGAACTTGTCGAATATGACGACTTCCAATGCCATTCGCACGCTGTCGATGTTTGTTGCCGAAAAAGTAATAGCCTTGGATGGACGGAAAATTAAAGTGATCGACGAAGAAAAATTACGGAAAATCAGTAAGTTAGGTTGATGAATAATTTAATCGAATGTAGAAATATAACCAAACGCTTCGGCGATTTGCAAGTGTTGAAAGGCATTGATTTAACCATTGCCAAAAGCGAAATTGTGGCGATTGTTGGGCCGAGCGGCGCCGGAAAAACCACTTTACTGCAAATTATGGGTAGTTTGGATACAGCCGGTTCCGGTGAAATTTACTACGGAAATATAAATATCAACCGGCTGAAAGAAAAAGAATTAGCCTCATTTCGCAATCGAAATATCGGGTTTGTTTTCCAATTTCATCAATTATTGCCCGAATTTACGGCTTTGGAAAATATTCTGATTCCGGCTCTAATCGGCAATATAAAAGTTTCGGAAGCAAAACAGCAAGCCGCCGAGTTGCTCGATTTTATGGGGTTATCCGGGCGGGCGAGCCACAAACCGGGCGAACTTTCGGGAGGAGAAAAACAACGGGTAGCGGTGGCGCGAGCCTTAATCAATCGTCCCTCCGTGATTTTTGCCGACGAACCATCCGGCAGTCTCGATACCCAAAATAAAGAAGAATTACACCGGTTATTTTTCGATTTGCGTGAGCGATATCAACAAACTTTTGTCATCGTAACGCACGACGAAAACTTGGCGCAATCTACCGATCGCACCATCCGAATGAAAGACGGAAAAATCATTTGAATTTCAGATGTATCATAGGCTGTTTTAAAAGTCAAAAGTCCTGCCATTCCCGCGAAAGCGGGAATCTCCTGAGAATCGTTAATGACTAATAATCAACAATTTGTTATTAACAATTCGCAGGAGATTGCGGGTCAAGCCTGCAATGACAAGACTTTTAAGACAATCTTAAATAATAAATCAAAAACATGAACTGGAAAGACTTTTTCTATTTCTCGCAACGCGAGCGTCGCGGCATTATCCTCTTAATCGTATTCATCGCCGGCATTTTTGTCGGAAAATTGATTTTCCAATCGAAAAATCCCGAACCGGTCGAAGCAAATCATCCGGCTGAAAATCAATTAATTGCCGATTCTGCAATGGCACACTCATCTTATGTTCCCTTGTTTCAACAACCGGAATACCGGCAAAAACCAACTTATCATCCGCCGAAAGCCCCCGAACAACGTACCTATTACAATCAAAAAAAAGAAGAAAATTCCCGTCCACCTCAATCGCAATTTGCTAAAACAGAAAAATTTACGGCAGGAACCGTTATCGAACTCAATGCCGCCGACAGCACCGGTTTAATCAAAATTTCCGGCATCGGCCCCGCTTTTGCACGCCGTATCATCGCCTATAAAAATCGTTTGGGCGGTTTTCATCGCATCGAACAATTACAAGAAGTATATGGAATGTATGAAGAACTGTATGTCAAAATTATTCCGTTTTTACAAATTGATAATCAATTGATTACACCGCTTTCAATTAACCGGTCTTCGTTGGATCGCCTGAAAATGCACCCTTACATCAATTTCTACCAAGCTAAAGCAATCGTCGAAACCCGGAAGAAGAAAGGCAAAATCGAAAATATCGACGAATTGAAATTGTTGGAAGAATTTTCGAACGACGATTGGATAAGGATAAGTCCTTATTTATCATTGGAATAAAGAAAATTTATCGTTCTTTTATCGAAAAGAAGAGAATTATCATTACTTTTGTACCTTGTCTGAAAAAACATTATTAAAATAAATTATATGAAAAAAATTCTCAGTCTTTTCATGTTCTTGGTTGTCGCCGGTTTCTCGGTGTCGGCGCAAGACGGGCAAATCAAGTTTACGGAATATGATTTGTCCAACGGTTTACACGTTATTTTGCATCACAACGATGCCACACCCAATGTGATGGTATCGTTGATGTATCATGTGGGAGCGAAAAACGAAGATCCCACGCGCACGGGTTTTGCTCATTTATTTGAACATTTGATGTTTGAAGGTTCGGAAAACATCGGTCGTGGCGACTATTTCGGCATTGTACAGGCAGCAGGCGGTTCGCTCAACGCCAATACTTCGCAAGATCGCACCTATTATTTCGAAGCCATGCCGGCCAACGAACTCGAATTGGCTTTGTGGATGGAATCGGAACGGATGTATCATGCAAAAATTGATACCATCGGTGTCAATACTCAAAAAGGCGTAGTCATCGAAGAACGTAAACAATCCTACGACAATCAACCCTACGGTACGTGGGTCGAAGAAATCGGCAAACGCGCTTTCAAAGTACATCCCTACCAGTGGCAAACCATCGGCGACCCCGAACATATCCGTAATTCCACTTTTGAAGATGTTTATAATTTCTATAAAACCTATTATGTGCCGAATAACGCCGTTTTGGTTATCGCCGGCGATTACGACGAAAAACAGACCAAAGAATGGATCGAAAAATATTTCGGAACCATTCCACGCGGAACTTTGCCGATGTATCGTCCGAATATCGTAGAACCGCAACAAACCGAATTGGTACGCGATACGGTTTACGATAATATTCAACTTCCGGCCGTATTTTTGGCTTATCACGCTCCGGCCGGCGGCACACAAGAATCGTATGCCATGGATATTCTCACGCAAATCTTGTCGGGCGGAAAAACGTCCCGTCTAAAAGCAAATCTGGATGATACGGGATTGACCGCACAATCGGCTCTGTTCTATTATACGTCCGAAGATCCGGGTTTGGTTTACGCCCTCGGAATCGCCAATATGGGCAAAGACTCCAAAGCGGTGGAGGAAGCGCTGACCGCCGAAATCGAAAAACTGACCACCGGATTGGTTTCGGAAGAAGATTTTCAAATGGCTTTGGCCGCCAAAGAATATGAGGTCGCTTCGCAATTGCGCAGTTTGTCAGGTATCGCCGAAAATTTGGCAACCTATTATACTTATACCGGCGACGCCAAACGAGTGAATCAAGAATTGGATTATTACAACCGCGTTACTCGCGAGGATGTGTTGGCTGTAGCTAAAAAATACCTGCAACCCAACGCGCGGGTCATCCTTTATTATTTACCTAAATAAATATTGTTGATTTTTATGAAAACCATTTATAGTTCTCTTGTATTGCTGCTGTGTGTTTTTTCCTTGAATGAAATAAGTAGAACCCTGAAAGATTTGAGAGCTATCGTTGTTGACCGGGAAAAATTTATCATAAAAACTTTCCTCATCTTCTGCTATTTTTAACATTTTGCTGTTATATAATTTA
>BNWW01000075.1 GCA_025999115.1 Bacteroidia bacterium | reverse complement strand
GCTCTCTTGTCTTGTGGTACACAACAACCTTGTTTACTTGTTTTTCATGAAAGGGCTTACCATTTGTTATGATATGAACACTCATAAAGAAAAATTCAGCAAAAATTTATTGCCGGATGATATTCAAAATATTTGGGAAATGATTGTTACTGTCGAAGATGATTATTTATACCAGGTATGCAGTGGTAGTATTAGTACAGTGTTAAGATATGATACCAAAACCGGATTTAATGAAACCATGATAAAAACAGATCAATGGTTGAATAAAATTTCATTCGATAAAACCGGGAATGCATGGATTGGTCATCCCAAAGGATTGTGGTATATTGATAAATTTTCAAAAAAGACATCATTTTATCCTTCCCTGCAATTGCTTGACAATGTGCTTATCGATTCCGAAATAAGTGCATTATATCATGACAGCGATGGCGGTTTTTGGATTGGAACTTTAGACAGAGGATTATTATACTACCATCCGGATCGTTTCAAATTTAAAAAGATTGAAAAACACGACTTTGGAATCAGCAACCACAAAGCCCTGATTGTCGGATGTTTTTCCGAATTTAATAATAAAATACTGATAGGTACTACTCAAGGTCTTTTTAACATGAATCCGCAAACATACGAATTATCTCCTGTCTTTAATGATAATCAATCTTATTGTAATTTTTTGTACAATGATATAAATAACAGGATGTGGCTTGGCACTTCCGACGGTTTATTCCGTTTAAATCCTTATCAATTGGAATTAAAGAAAAATGTATCTGCATTTTATGAAGACCATAAGGGCGCTATTTACCTCGGATTATATTATGAAGGATTTGGAACATATAATCCGGAAAAAGGTTCTTTCAATAAAATCCAACTCGAAAACGGAAATGACATACTCTATGTAGAACAAATTCTTAAATTCAGGGAAAACGAACTGCTGATAGCCAATAACTTCGGCCTGTATATTTATAATACGAACGATGGAACCGTAAAAACAACTTCCGAGACAAAAAATGTTGATCCTGCTACATTCCGGCACAATAATCAATCATACACAAATTTACTTATCGACAGTAGAGGATTAATCTGGTTTGGTACAAAAGACGGACTAAATGTCTGGAATGATACGGAAAACAAATTACATACCTTTCATGCGGAAAACGGATTAATTAACAGTGGTATCAATGCAATCATTGAAGATGATAACCATAAGATATGGGTATCAACATTCAATGGAATCTCTTGCATCGATGTTTCTGAAATTAACCATGTGATGAATTATTCTTTTACAAATTTCAATCATTATGATGGAATTATTAATTATGAATTTGTTAACCGTTCTGCCTATAAAACCAAACAAGGCCTTATATTATTGGGCGGATTAGACGGGTTTAACATCATTAATCCTGAATTGTTATACCAAAACCGGCAACCTTTGAGGAAACCGCTTTTTACCAAATTTTCATTGCTTGGAACGGAGATAAAAGAAGGTAAAAAATATGATAAAAACATAATACTCACCCAATCCATTACAACAACTAACTCAATTTCATTAAAATACAACCAGAATTTTTTTACTTTGGATTTCTCTGCTTTGAACTTTATCAATCCGGCACAAACGTATTACCGTTACAAATTGGAAGGCATTGATGATCGATGGCATGAAATAGCATCTGCCGATGGAACCGGACGGGCTACTTATACCAACTTGCCTCCTGGTAAATATATATTTAAGACACATGCCGCCAATAATTTCAAAGAATGGGGAAATGAATTTGCCGAATTGAATATCATTATCCATCCTCCTTTCTGGAAAACAACCTGGGCTTATATGATATATCTGGTACTTATTTCAGTCCTCCTTTATACTTGCATCAATTATTACCTGCAATTAAAAAAGGGTAAACTTGAAAGGATACAAAAAGAACAACTGGATGAAATGAAATTTCGTTTTTTTACTAACGTAAGCCATGAATTACGGACTCCGCTAACACTTATCCTTACGCCTTTGGATGCAATCCTTAAAAAGATGGAAGATAAAAAACTAAAAGAACAATTGAATAACATATACAAAAATGCCATCGGATTATTGGAGTTGGTAAACCAGTTATTGGATTTCCGCCGGATGGAGATGAAAGGAGAAACGCTTCAATTAAGTTATTTTAATGTCTGTGATTTTATTGAAAATATCAGCCTTTCCTTTAATGAAATTGCACAAAATAAAAATATAACCTTCCAAGTAGCATGTCTTAAAAAAAATGTCAGCTTTTATGTTGATAAAGACAAGCTAAATAAAATTGTATGCAACCTGTTGTCTAATGCTTTCAAATTCACTCCAAAAAATGGGACTGTCCATATCCTCTTTGATTGTGACGATTCGTTCGATAATGGAAACGGCGCTTTTTACATTCAGGTAACAGATTCCGGTTGCGGAATACAAGAAAAAGATCTGCCTCATATTTTTACCCGTTTTTACAGGGCGAAAGGAAATGGCGAAAATGTTTCGGGTAGCGGAATCGGGTTACATATAGTACAAGAATACACACGGCTACATAATGGCGTTATCAAAGTGGAAAGTAAACCCAATAAGGGAAGTGCATTCAAAGTATATATTCCTGTCAATTTAAGGCCGAATGAGGCTAAAATAGGGATAAATCCGGTTGGTGAAAATATCGAAAACAAATACAAATTACTTGTTGTTGAAGACAATGAAGAATTTTTGGCTTTCCTTTATGAGCAATTATCCGAATTTTATCATGTTATTACGGCAACAAACGGTAAAACCGGCAAGGAAAAAGCAAATGCAGAACTCCCCGATTTAATACTCAGTGACGTGATGATGCCCGAAATGGACGGAATAGAATTTTGTAAAAACCTAAAAAAAGAGATCTCTACTTCACATATTCCGGTTATCTTGCTTACTGCCCGGTCTGCCAACAATGCAGAGATTGAAGGGTATGCCTCAGGGGCAGATGCTTATATCTCCAAACCTTTTAGCTTGGAAGTCTTATTGTTGCGTATCCGGAAACTACTGGAAAGACAGGAAGAACGAAAAGCTTTGTTCAAAAATGCCATAGTAATACAACCGGAAAGTATTACGACAACGAATATTGACGAAAATTTAATCAAAAAAGCTATCGAATACGTCAATAAAAACATGCAGGATTCATCCTATTCGGTCAAACAACTCAGTCAGGATATGAATATGGATCGTACCGGGCTATACAGGAAAATCTTGGCTATTACAGGCCAGACGCCTATTGTTTTCATCCGTTCCATCCGGTTGAAACGCGCAGCCCAATTATTGGAACAGGGCTTGAGCGTTTCCGAAGTGGCAGACCGGATTGGATTCGTAAACACCAGTTATTTAAGTAAATGGTTTCAGGAGGAATATGGTATGAAGCCTTTTCAATATGCGAAGAGGACAACCTCCAAAACTTACTAATAAACCTGAAAATACCTGTGAATAGCAAGGTGTTTAATAACACCCGGTTGAAACTTTATGCATTTGTGTATAATCCGAAAATTTTATGCTATTTTTGCACACAAAATTCAAATACAATATGAAATCTTTTTTCAAATCCGCCGCGCCGCATATCGGAGTCGCAGTCGTTTTTTTTCTTACTTGTTTTAACCTATTTTTATCCTGCTTTTGAAGGGAAAGTGTTGCAACAAGGCGATATAAACCAGTTTCAGGGAATGGCGCGCGAATTGCTCGATTATAATGAAAAATCCGGCCAACCGTCGGGGTGGACTGGTTCCATGTTTTCGGGAATGCCCAGTTACCACATTACGGGCTATCAAACCAGTGTCAATTTTATTTCGTATATCCATGATGCGATTTATTCGGATACGGCCGGTCCGGTTTTCTTCTTTTTGATTACGGCTTACATTTTGTTTCTTGTTTTGGGCGCGCCTTGGTGGTTGGCGGCTTTGGGCGCGATTGCAACGGCGTTTTCGTCGTACAATATTATTATTATTGTCGCTGGACATATTACCAAAATTTGGGCGTTGACTTATTCGCCCTTAGTCTTAGCCGGAATGATTTCGCTTTTTAAAAAGAAATATTGGCAAGGTTTTGTGCTTTTTACCGTCGGATTGAGTCTGTTGATTTTAGCCAATCACTTGCAAATCACGTATTATCTGGCGCTTTTCTGTTTGATTTTGTTTGGAGGGTTGATCCGTTGGCTGAAAAACGATTGGAAAGCTTTCGGAATTGTTTCGGGATTATTGACGGCCGGCGTGCTGTTGGCAGTTTTAGCCAATCTTTCCAATCTGTATATCAATTACGAATCGGGACAGGAAAGTATGCGCGGGCGCTCTGAATTAACGCCTCTGAATCAAGCGGATGAACAAAAAACAGCGGCCGACGGTTTGGATAAAGACTACGTTTTTTCATGGAGTTACGGGAAAGCCGAAACCCTTTCGCTGATGATTCCCAATGTGATGGGCGGCGAATCGGGCGGAACCTTGAGCCGTGATTCCAATCTCTATCAGGAATTGAAAGACCACGGAGCGCAAACTTCGCGCGACGGCGTACAAAGCTACACTTATTGGGGCGAGAAACCTTTCACTTCCGGGCCGGTTTATCTGGGCGCTATCGTCTGCTTTTTGTTTATTTTGGGTTTGTTTATCGTTCCCGACAAAATCAAATGGTGGTTGTTGGGCGCGACCGTTTTCTTTATTTTCTTGGCTTGGGGAAAAAATTTCGCTTGGTTTAACGATTGGATGTATTATCATTTCCCGTTGTACAGTAAATTCCGGACGGTGGAAATGGCTTTGGTGATTCCGGCGTTTACAGTTCCGATTTTGGCGGTTTTGGCGTTAAACACGCTGTGTAATCAGGGGATTGCGGGTCAAGCCCGCAATGACGGGGCGTTATATTGGTCGGCCGGAATTACTGCCGGAATTTGCTTGATTTTATGGATCATGCCTTCCGCTTTTCTCAATTTTGAATCCACGTTTGATGCGCAATTTCAAAGCCAAGCGCCGGATTGGTATTACACGGCTTTGGTGGCCGACCGGCAGGCGTTATTACAGGCCGATGCGCTTCGTTCGTTGATTTTCATTGCGTTAGCGGCCGGTTTGATTTGGATTTTCATTCGTTCCAACGATACGAAAAAGACTTTGCCATACATTGCTACCGGATTGATAATCTTGATTTTAGCGGATTTATGGACGGTAGATAAACGGTATTTGAACGAAAAAAACTTTCTGACTAAAAAAGCGCATAAAGAACAATCATTTCCGAAGATGCCGGTCGATGAATTTATTTTGAGGGATCAATCGCCTTCGTACCGGGTGTTGAATTTGCAAAATCCGTTCAACGAATCGCGTACAGCCTATTTTCACAAATCTATCGGCGGTTATCATGCTGCGAAATTGGGTCGTTATCAGGATTTGATCGACCGGCGATTGTCGAAAGAAATTGCAGCGATTGCGGCAGCTTTGCAAACGGCCGTTCATCCTGAAGATTTGTTTCCCGTTTTCCAAAATTCGCCGGCTTTGAATATGTTGAATACGCGCTACCTCATTTATCATACCGAACAACCGCCGCTCGTGAATCCGTTTGCTTTCGGAAACGCTTGGTTTGTAGATCAATACGGTTTTGTTGATACGCCCGATGACGAAATGGCCGCTTTGGATCATTTAAATCCGAAAACGGAAGCCGTTTTTGATAAACAATTTCAACCGGAAATTGAAAAAACGGTGATTGTTCCCGATTCGACGGCTACGATTGAAATGACGGCCTATTATCCCAACCGAGTGGAATACGAATCTTCTTCGTCGCAAGCCGGCTTGGCCGTTTTTTCCGAAGTGTATTACAAAAATGGTTGGAAAGCGTTTGTTGACGGGCAAGCCGTACCCATTAGTCGCGCCGATTGGATTTTGCGTGCAGTCGAAATTCCCGCCGGAAAACATCATATCGAAATGATTTTTGACCCGGATAATGTGCGGATTTGCGGGATTATCAGCGCCATTTTTTCGGGATTGGTGGTTTTGTTGCTTCTTGTTTCGGGAGTTCGGTTTTTTACCCCTAAATCCCCTAAAGGGGACTCCGCCGTAGCATAATGTCCAAATTTTCCGCCCAACTCTTCCTTCAGGGGGCTAGACGGTATAAAAAAACGATGCAAATGAAATTTTCAATCGTAATCTGCAGTTACAATCGGGCGAAACCGCTGTCCGAAACATTGCAAAGCGTTGTATCCCAAGATTTTCTGCCGGAAAATTTTGAAACGATTATCGTGGATAACAACAGCGCTGACGATACTGCCGCCGTTTGTCAATCGTTTGTCGAAAAATATCCGGAATTTAATATCTTATATCTCAAAGAGTTGCAACAAGGCGTTTCGTATGCTCGCAATCGCGGAGTGAATGAAGCGCAAGGCCAATGGATCGTGTTTATGGATGATGACGAAACCGTTCGTCCCGATTTTTTGTCGCGCTTAAACGATTTTTCCGGTCAATTTCCCGAAGCCGAATTGATTAGCGAACCGGTAGTACCTGTGTTTGCAACGCCGCCGCCCGAATGGCTTTCGCCCTACACGCTTCGTTTGATTACCGGCGCTTACGACCAAGGAAAATCCGTGAAAATCGTGGGTCCGAAAAATTATCCCGGAACAGGTCATGCCTCCTTTAAAACGGCATTGTTTCACCAATACGGCGATTTCAATACGAATTTAGGGCGCAAAGGCGCCTCTTTAATGGGTGCGGAGGACAAAGATTTTTTCCTTCGATTGATTCAAAACGGTGTAAAATGTTATTATGTGCCGCAAGCCGTTATTTATCATCATATTCCGGCAGAAAAACTGACCGAAGATTTTTTCCGGCGCATCACGATTGCCATCGGAAAGAGTGAACGGATTCGCACTTTATCGCTTTCCAAAACAGCTTATTTCAAGCGGTTATCGGATGAAATCGTGAAATGGGGCGGTAGTTTTGTGCTTTGTTTTTATTACTTTTTGCGCGGCCAATTTGCCAAAGGGAAGAAATTAATCGAATTTCGTTATTATGTAAGTAAAGGTTTATTACAAAACAAGATATAATTATGATTCAATTCACTGAAAAACAACACAAACCCGCATTGATCGCCTTATGGAAACAATGTTTTCCGCAAGATGCCGGGTCGTTTATTGATTTCTATTTTCAAGAAATTTTTCAAGAAGAAGAATGTCTGATTGCCGTCGAAAACAACCAACCCGTGGCTTTCTTGCAAATGATTCCGCATAATATTAAAACCGGAAACGAAATCCGGCCGGGCGCTTATTTATCAGGTGTGATGACGCATCCCGATTATCGTAATCGAGGCTATATGAAGCGATTATTGCAAACTTCGTTCGACGAAATGATGAAAAAAGACTATCATTACGCTTTTTTGATTCCGCAGGAAGAAAAATTATTCGACGTATATGCAAAATTCGGATTCGAGCGCGCTTTCCCAAAAATGATTCCGCATCCACGATTGGAAGAACTGATTAGCAAGGATTATATCCATCGTTTTCAAATACTTACCGATTATGATGAATCGGAATTAAAAAAATTGTATGCCCAATACAACGATTTTTTAATGTCCTATCCGAATGCGGTATTGAAGACGGAAAAACAATTCGCCGCCGTTTTGTGGGATTTTTTCAACGAACAAGGCGCGTTGCTTGTCCACAAGAGTGGCATGATTTTTGAAACAACCGGTGGAGAGCAAACCCACATCCAACCATTTTCGGATAAAACGGAAACAATCGACGATCTTTCGTGTTATAAAGGGATGATGAAGTCGTTGAACGGAACCATTCTTCCGAAAGCGGTTTACATGGTTCAAATGCTGGATTAAGATTTTATACTCTAATATTTAAATATTCAATTTTATGAAAAAGATTTTCTTATTTCTTCTTTTGATTTCCTTGATGGGAGACGCGATGGCGCAAGACAGCATCCAAGTAGTGAAAAATGTGGATTTACTCCAACCGATTCCGGCAGAAACGCGGATTCAGGAGGTGAAGTTGGGTCTGGGTTTGTATGGTTATAATCAGTTTATTTCGTCGATTGTCGATCATTTAGGCATAGTGCCGAGCGGGTTTGCGTTTCAACCGAAAGGCGAATATAGTGCGTTTACTCCTTATATAGAATATCAATACAATGTTTCCCGGTTGTTTTCGATTGGCGCTGTTTTTGCTTTCGACCACAATGACTTGGATATTGTGTATGGCGGAACTCGTCCCGCCGACAGTTACACTCGCTATTTTTACACCTTGGCTGTTGACGGCCGTTTCCATTATGTTACGAAACCGACCTACAAATTATATAGCACGATGGGCTTAGGTGCAGTTCTGGCTCAGTATAAAGCGCATAGCGATTCACCCAAACTTTCAACCCGGTATTATCCTGCATTCCACGTTTCTTTGTTTGGCGTTTCGGTCGGAAGGAATCAAGGAGCTTTTGCTGAGGCCGGATATGGATACAAAGGGTTTTTGAATGTTGGGTTGTTTGCGAAGTTTTAAATTACTGCAATTTCTCCTTTAAAAACCGCCCGGTATGCGATTGCGGATTCGCTGCAATCGCTTCCGGCGTTCCCTCTGCCTCCAAATAACCGCCTTTTTCGCCCCCATCCGGCCCCAAATCAATCACATGATCAGCCATCTTAATCACGTCCATATTGTGTTCGATAATCACAATCGTGTGGCCGCGTGCAATCAAAGCATCGAAGGCGCGCATCAATGTTTTGATGTCGTGGAAATGCAAACCGGTGGTGGGCTCGTCGAAAATAAACAGGGTGGGTTGCATACGTTCTTCACTTAAATGAAAGGCTAATTTCACGCGCTGGTTTTCTCCGCCGGAAAGGGTGGACGAACTTTGTCCGAGT
>BNWW01000074.1 GCA_025999115.1 Bacteroidia bacterium | reverse complement strand
GATGAGTGAATTTGAAAAGGATTTTTACAAATCGCTAAAAGAAAATTCAGAAATTCCAGCTATAAGTGATGCTGAAAAGAAGTTGTTGATTGACAAAAACTTTATCTGCGACAAAAATCGCCGGGAATGGTGTCGGCCAAAATTTCGTATTCGGGTTTGGAAATGGAAAATTTGTATAAACGAATGGCCGTGTTAAACTTGGTGGAGGAATAGCACAAAGCGTAAAAACAATCGCGCAAAGTATCGACCACCAAGGAATTGGATACGACATAGTTTTCGTTCGGAGTTTCCAATGTCCACAATTTTTTCGATTCCATTGTTTGAATATCAAGGATATAGGCGTCGTAATAATGTTGCGGGAATAAATCCTGATTGCCCGTTTTACTTCCGAAACCGCCGAACACCAAAAGCCGGTTTTCGTCGATCGCGCCCAAACCGCTCAAATAGCGCGGTTCGATGGAGTCGCCTTTCAGCGTTTCTTTCATCCATTTTTCCGTTTTGACATCGTAGACATACATTCCTTTTTTGTATTTGTGATGCCCGTAACCGCCGAGCAGATAGAGGCGATTTTGTTCGGGAGAAAAATAGCGATTGTGGTGCCAGTAATCGGAATAATGCTCGTGATGAGTGGTTTCGTCCCAAGCGGCTTTGATGGAATCGTAGCGGGCAAATTCCCGTCCGTCTTCCTCTTTGATTAAGTTATAGGTGTAGTAATTTTTATTTAAAGGATTGTAAATCATTTGATTGGCATAGAGTGGATAGGCAAAACCTTTCTTTACAAGTTGTTTACGAAGTTGGTTGTCGTTGAACGAATAATGGTAAAAAAATTGTTGAGTGGCGATGGCAATATCGTTGGTATGCGGATTATAAGCGATTTGCGGATTTTTTTCGGTGATGAAGGTAAGTTCTTTTTTCCAAGTCGTATTCCGGTTGAGAGTCCAATTGGGATTTTGCACTTCGGCGAATTTGTTTTTTAATTCGTCGTATACCCCATTTTCGGCATATTTGGAAAGTTTCCAGAAATAGATGGGATTTCCGGCGGCATCGTCGATTTTTATATCTTTGACGGTCATCGACGGAACATCAATCACCGGATTTTTGAACCAATCATTTTTCCCGAAAACAATATTCACGTGTTTGAAATCGCTGATTTCGGGTACGTTCCATTCTTGCGAAGCGTCGCCGAACGTTATTTTTAATTTGGCGTTTTTCGTATCCACGTCCAAGCGGATGGGAATCCATTGTTCGGGACGTATATTCAGGCTTTCTATGGTTTGATTAAAAACGGCATTGCCCGGCATGGACGAGAATGAAACGTTGTATTCGCCCATCACCAAGTCGATGTTGCGCTCTTTTTTATCGATAATCCGGAAAACATATCCGAACGACGGCCGTTTTTCAAAGTGAAATTGAGTTTGAAAGCTCATGGAAAAACCGTTTGGAAACGACAAAAAGTCGGACGATAAATCCAGACTTGTTCGCATTTCCGGTTCATAATCATACGCATTAAATCGAAGTCCATATTGTATTTCCTGCGCACCAATCGGGATCGTGAGGCCACAAAGAAAAGAAATAATGTATATAAGCCGCATATAGTATCTTTAAGATTAAAATTCAAACAAAAGTAGTGCTTTTATTTGAACCAAACAAATATTATAAAGAACACAGAGAACGCGGATGACATTATCTGTGTCATCTGCGTTATCTGCGTTCTAAAAGGATATTTATCACAAGACAATTTTTTGTACTTGTACCGTTTTCCCGGTTTGCACCTTTACAATCAACACTCCGTTCGTTGCCGGACGAAATGAAAATTCGGAATGATTAATACCGGCAGAAGAATAGATTTTTCTTCCCTGTACATCGAAAGCTTCCACTTTTTGTAATAAATTTCCGGCATCGGAAGTTACGGTTACGGCGTTTTTAGAGGCGCTGATCGTAATCGCTTGCGGGCTTACTGTGGTAATAGCGGTCGGTTTCGCCAATTTTTCGGTTGAAAATCCGAACACAACATTATCCAAGTAGATGGTTCCGGCGGCATTATCGCTTACGGTAAATTGCAGGCCGGCGACATTGTTCAGCACGGTGTTGGCATTGGCAACGGCTTCTCCGGTTTCGGTAAGCAGATTTTTCAGCAGGAAAGTCAGCGTTCTAAAATCCTGCGTTTGTCCGATACCTGCGTTTGCTGTTTGTTCTTCCGATCCTTCGTAGCCTACAAAAACGGCTTTATATACATTTCCGGTTGTATTTTTAATCAGCAATTCGATTTCTTTCCGGCGATTGTCGGGGTTAAATATATCCACAGAAACCGTATTGAAGTTGGCATATTGTCCTACTATCGATTTGTGTACGAGAACCGGACCTGCTCCGGCCAATCCGTCTGCCGCTAAAGTATATTCCAATTTCAACGAAGCTTTTCCTTCGGATTTCAGGGTTTCGTCATAACTTAATTGAATATCGCTTGTTCCCGATACGGGCGCTTTTTCCCATGCGGGAAGGAACTTGGCATCCGTTTGTGTAGCGTCAATTCCCCAGATATTACCATCAGCATACGTCCAATCTTGCGGATTGTAGTGTTTCTGGCCGGCTGTGGTTCTGTCGCTGCGGAAGGGAGCGGCGGGAATATCCACCGAATTAGTCAAATTGGAGGTTATATTGAAAGTAGCCCAAGCGTAAGTGAGTTGTTTCGGGTCTTTCAACCGATCATTCCAAACGGCCACTTCGTCGGAAGAAATGATTTTGGCTTTCGCGCCGACATAAATACCGTCTTCGCCGCAAAGGGCAAAACCGCGTACATCGTCTATGCCATTCGTCGTTTTCAATCCGTCTCCCACGTGAGCGAATTTCACGATTAGCGTATCGTCCGAAACGGTAAAACCATCAAACACGGGAGCGGTATATTCGCCCGATTGATTGTAAACCAAATTCAAAGTAGCTGTGGCAAAACGTTTTCCCACCGGCGTTTTGTTGGTCGGGTGAATGACTCCATTGCCTACATACGACAAATCGGTATCGTAAAGCGGCAACATCGCCATATCGTCCGGATTCATCGCCCATCCGTCGTACATCGCTTCGAAAAGCGGCGCCAAATATTGCGGATTTTCTAATGTTTGAATCCAAGGACAAACGTGTGAGAAAATGAAAGGCATATCGTTGTTGGTGAAACCAAAAAGTCTTTCGTAGGATTTTTTCAACAAATCGAGTTGACGGGCATACAGTTGAGGACGCGGGCTATTGCTTTCGCCTTGATACCATATCAGACCGGTGAAGCTGTATCCAAGCAACGGAGCTACTTTCAGATTATAATAAGAACTCATTTGATTGGTGCCGTCGGGATAAAACTCTTCATCGAAGTACAATCCCAAACGTTTCATATCGGTCATTAACTCTACATCGGCTTCAATGTCTGCGCTCGGAAGCCATGCTTCGATGACCGAACTGCCGACTGCCGTGTTTAATATTCCTATCGGGATATTCAATTCTTCTTGTAATTTCACAGCCATGCTGTAAGCCACGGCAGAAACTTTTCCTACTTGCATTCCGTCGTTTCCGCTTCCCCAATATGCGCCTTGAATATCATCGGCCGGGTGGTAGGGTGCATTGGCGGCTGTCGGTTCGAGGAAAAACCGGATGTGGTCGTTGTTGGCATTGGCCATTAACGTTGCGGCGTCGATTGTTCCGGCTACGCTCAATGCCATATTGGATTGTCCGGATGAAAGCCAGACTTCGCCGATCAGAATATCGTTGACACTTTGTATCAGGTTTTCACCTTCCAATACATCGAAATGATAGGTATCGTAACTGGCCGGTTGTGCATCAAAAGTAACTTCCCATTTTCCCGATTCGGGAGAAACGACATTTTTGGTATCGATTTTGGTATCGCCTTTATAGAAATCCACCGTTATTTCTTTTCCTGCAACGGCAGTTCCCCAAACACGAATCGGTTTATTTTGTTGGAACATCATTCGATCGCCGAAAAGGGCGGGCAATTTGGTTTGAGTTGTGAGATCCACAATTTTCACATTCGATACTTTCAGGTTAATTCTTCCCGTATAATCGGCAGGAACATTCACGGCATAGAAACGTATAAAATTAATGTTGCTTAAATCGATGTCGCCACCGGTTTTGCCGGCATTGACAAACGGCAAGGTATAGGTATGTTTACCTGCTTTCCAGTCGGCGGCAGCGATGCCCCACAACATTTCGTTCACGTCGGCGCGGCCACTGCTCGTCAATTCGATTTGTCCGGCCACTTTGCTCAATATAAAAAGATCGCCTGGTGTTTGTTCCGTAATCTCTGCATCGAACATTAAATACAATTGTTTGGGATTGTGATTCGAAACATCGAATGACGGATTAAAGGTTTGTCCTACGGAAAATGTAACCCCGTTTGCGAGCGGTTTGTCCATAGTATAGGGTAGCGTGGCTACATTGTAATCGGTATTCCAATCGGTTTCTCCGGTGCTGGGCGGATCCACTAAAATAGATTTATCTACTATTTGAATGTCTTTCAGCCGAATTTGAAGTGCGTCGGGTTCGCCCGGAATGTGTGCAAAACCGAAACGGAACCAATTCAAGGGTTTCGACAAATCGAAATTGGCTTTCCGGTCGCCCGTAGTCAAAGGCAAGTACAAATCCGTCCAACCGTGTTGCAAGTTCAGGCTTTTGATTCCCCATTGAACGTAGGTATCGACCGGCGTTTGTTCGTTGGCCAATTCAATCATGGCAAATCCGGCCTGTTGAATAAACGAAATATCGCCCGGATGGTCGAGATTGTCGATAAAAACGCGCATTTTCAGCACCAGATTTTCAAACTGTGATTGCGAAGCATCAATATTCAAACCACGATTGTAGGTTTGAAATCCGTAATAGTTGTTACCATCGGGACCAAAACGACCTGCCGTCGCTTTTGTGGCAATTGTTCCTACCACTTTTTCTACTTTGTCGGCCGCAAAAAGAGAAACGGAGCAGCACAATAGTAAAAATAAAAAGGTAAATGTTGTTCTTTTCATGGATTAAAAAATTAAATTAATGAATAATCGGGTGCAAAAATAAAGCGCCTGCATTAGCGAGGCGCTTATTATTTCATTAATTAAATCGGGATTTTTTCTTTTTTTGAATTAATCCAATCGTTCCGTCATAACCGTTTGCCGGTAATCGTAATGACGCCAAGCTTGCATCGTTTGCTGCAATTGATAAGCCTCTTTTCCCATGAATATTTGTGCGGTTTGTACTTTTAGACTTCCGGTTGATTCTTCCAACAAACGGGCGAAGAAATCTTTCACGGCCGGATATTCTTTTACGTCGTAATGATCGGTTTCGGCTAATTCGGCGGCAGCTTTGATGGCAGCATCGATTCCACCCAATTCATCCACCAAACCGATGGCGAGCGCTTGATTGCCCGTCCATACGCGACCTTGCCCGATGGAATCGATGGCGGCTTTGGTTTTTCCGCGGCCATCGGAAACACGGGTAAGGAATAAATCGTAAAAACGTTCGATATGGGCTTGAACCATGGCGCTTTCGCTGCCGTTCAAAGGGCGGGCGGGCAATAATCCGATGCCAAACAAAGGAATCGACAAGGTTTCGTCCGCAAAATTGGAATGTTTGTTGGTGGCGACACCGTCGTAAGTGGCGCCCATTCGTTTGGCTAATTCCGCACCGTTGGGAATCAAACCGAAAACGCCGATGGAGCCGGTCAGGGTGCTGGGTTCGGCAACGATTTTATTGGCGCCGCAAGCAATGTAATATCCGCCCGAAGCCGCATACGAACCCATCGAAACGACCACCGGTTTCACTTCGCGCAGGTTTTTGACAGCGCGCCAGATTTGTTCGGAGGCATAACCGCTTCCGCCCGGCGAATTGACACGGAAAACGACGGCTTTCACTTTTTCGTCGTCTTTCAATTTATTCAATTCTTTGACGTATTCTTGCGCGGTAATCGCGGTTTGTCCGTAAATGCTTGATACAACATCATCTACAATATCGCCTTCGGCATAGAGAACGGCGATTTTATCGGAATTGATTTTCCGTTTTGCATCCGGAATGGATTGCATATCACGCACACCGGCGATGCGGAGGTCGTCGCCTTTCTCCAAGCCGAGTTGGGTTTTCAGATACGATTCTACTTCGTCTTTGTATTTCAAACCGTCGATTAAATGATATTCCACTAATTTTTTGGGAGCGGCGAAGGTCATACATTCGTCGGCATACGCATTTAATTGGTCGACGGCAATGTTACGGCTTTCGGAAATGCCTTTCAGCAGATTGCCCCATATATCGTTGAGGAAAGCGGTAACCTGTTCGCGGTTGGCGTCGCTCATTTTATCTTGAATGTAGGGTTCGACGGCCGATTTGTAAGTGCCGACTTTGAAAACCTGCATCCCGACACCCCATTTTTCCAAAATGCCTTTGTTGAATTGAATTGACGAGGCCAATCCGCGGAAATCGAGTACGCCTTGCGGATTCATAAACACGGAATCGGCCACCGAACTCACATAATAGGAGCGCTGGTTGAGCGATTCGCCGTAAGCGATGATGAATTTTCCGCTTTCTTTGAAGTCGAGCAAGGCTTTCCGAACCGGCTCCATGGTGGCGTAACCGGTCATGGTTTGTCCCGCTTCGATGTAGATGCCTTTGATTTTATCGTTCGATTTGGCTTTTTCGATGGCCGATAAAATATCGTTCAATCCGTAAGTTTCGAACGAAGAGGAGCTGAACAGGAATTGTAGCGGATTATCGATTTCCCGCTCGCTGATGACACTGTTCAGGTCGATTTTCAACACACTTTCCTTATCCAAAACGTAGGATTTGGAACTTCCGAGCGAGGCGGCCATTCCGATAAAAAAGATAAATGAAAGAAAAGATAACACGATACCGGCGATAAACACTCCCAATGTGGAAGCAAATACCATTTTAAAGAAATTTTTCATTTTGAATTGTTTTTATTTAATTGAATTGTTTTGCTAAAAATCCTAACATGCAACGGTACATTTCCATCGAATTTTCTTCGTGATGAAAGCCATGTCCTTCATTGTATTTGACTAAATATGGAACCGAAAATCCTTTCGCCCGCAATGCCGCTACGATTTGGTCGGATTCGTTGATGTTTACGCGCGGGTCATTGGCTCCCTGCACTACGAAAAGCGGCTTTTTGATGCGATCTACTTGGTAAACGGGCGAAACTTCGCGGGCAATAGCGGCTTCTGCGGGATCGTCGATGTCGTACCAAATTTCTTTCATCTGGTCGATGTAGGGCTTCCAATATTCGGGCATGGAGGCGAAAAGCGTAAAAATACTTGATACGCCCACGTAATCCACGCCGCAGGCATACAAGTTGGGCGTGCGGATTAAGCCCATTAAGGCTGCGTATCCGCCGTGGCTACCGCCGTAAATGGCGATTTTATTTGGGTCGATCCAGCCTTGCGAGAGTATGTATTGTACACCGTCTTCCACATCTTCCATCACTTGGCGGCCGACTTGTTTGAATCCGGCTTTTAAAAATGATTTTCCATAACCGCCTGAAATCCGGAAGTTTACTTGCAGTGTGGCGTAACCCCGGCTGGCAAATAATTGGTTTTCGGGATTAAAACCCCACGAATCGCGGATGCCTTGCGGGCCGCCGTGCGGATTGACGATTAGCGGCGCTTTTTGGCCGTTCAAAGCGGTTTTCGGAAGTGTAATATATCCGTGTAAATCCCATCCGTCGCGACTTTTGAATTGAATTGGAAGCATTTCGGCCATATCTTCTTCTTTCAATTGCGGCATCAGATTATATAATAAGGTAAAGATTTTTGTTTGCGCATCGTATTGGTAATAAGTTCCAAAGAGCTTATCGCTTTGAACGACAATCAAAAACGTATTTTCATCGTCGTCGTGATCGACTACATAAAATTCTTTTCCGGGAAATTCCTTTTCCATCCGCGTATGAAAATCTTTGTAAAAATCGCTGACCGGAACAATGACCGCTTTTTCGCCTTCGTAGGAAAAAGAATCGATTTCGTAATTCCGCTTGCGTGAACGGGCAATGCCGCCGGTATCGTAATTTCCGGGAGCGGCGAAGATTTCGCGAATCGCTTCGTTTTTCTTTAAATCGTAGAGGACGATGCGGGTTTTATCGCTGTCGAGGTTGGTAATCACGAAGGCTTCGTCGCGATTTTCCGACGGGTAATTAAAGCCGGCGATTCCGAAGGTTTCGTCCCATTGGGTTTGTTGCAGCAGATGAAACGCTCCGGTATTCAAATCTTTGTAATACAGCCGGTTACTTAATCCGTTTTCCAATTGGTTGTAGGCTCGCAATTCGCCGTTTTTGTCGAAAATAAAATCGTCGATGGGGTTTTCCAAATCCGTATTTTCGAATAATTGTTGTAATTCGCCGGTTACAACATTCAATTTGTAAGGCTCGAAAACTTGCGGATTATTTTTGTTCATCGAAATGATGATGTAATCTTTCTGGTCTTTTAAGTCGTTGAGAATGCTTGCTTTAACGCCGGTAAACGGAGTCAGGTCGAGCGGATTGGAGCCGTCGATATTCACGGCGTAGATGTGATAATTTTCATTGCCGCCTTGATCCATCACGTAGAGGAGGCGTTCGTCGTTGATCCATCCGTAGCCGCGAATCAATTCGTCTTTTTCTTCGATGATGCGTTGTGTACGCCCGGTAGCGATTTCTTTCACAAAGACGTGGCGGTGGTTGTTGTCGTCTTTTTCGCGATAGGACATCTGTTTCCCGTTGGGCGAAAGTTGGAAAGATGAGGCTTTCGGTCGTGAGAAATAATCTTCTACGCGGTATTTGAAATTGCCTTGGTCAAAAGCTTTTAGGGCCTCCAATTCTTCGGTGGAGGAGGGGAG
>BNWW01000073.1 GCA_025999115.1 Bacteroidia bacterium | reverse complement strand
GATATGAATTTTATTTGTCAATTCGTTGAAAATGAAAAAAATGAAATGCAATATATTACACTTTTTAGCATGTATTTAAAATAAAAGTTGTACATTTGCGCGAAAAGAGTAATTTATTGCACTATGGATATAGATAAACTTATCAAAGAAAGACGTTCTTTGCTCGGAATCAACCAACAGAATTTGGCTGATGTTTCGGGTGTAGGACTTCGTACGATCAAGCAAATAGAAGTAGGAAAAGGAAATCCGTCCATTAAAACGCTTACCACAATATTGGATGTCTTGGGATTGGAATTAATTGTGCAAATTAAAAACAAATCTGAATGATGAAACAAGCCCTTGTGTATATGAATAAACTCCTTGCCGGAAAATTAATGAAGCAAGATAACGGAACTTATGTTTTTCGCTATGAGGATGATTATTTCCGCGATTCTACCCAATCTTCCATCAGTCTAACCTTGGCGAAGACTCAACAGGAACATCGTTCCGATATATTATTCCCCTTTTTCTTTAATATGCTTTCGGAAGGTGTTAACAAGCAGGTGCAATTGCGACAATTCAAAATAGATGAAGAAGATTATTTTGGCTTGTTATTAGCTACGGCAGGCAATGATACGATTGGAGCAATCACAGTAAAAGAGATTATTAATAATGCAGACGTATGATTGAGATACAGAATTGTCCGGGAACGCTTGCTGCCGGTTATGATACTTATAGTCCGATAGCGCTAAAAAAAGTATTTAACAATAAGAAAGTAAGTCATTTACTTGATTTTTCCAATGTGGAAAGTCAGCGCAAAGTCATCGACGAAAATATCGGAAAAATATCTATTTCCGGGGTGCAGGAAAAATTGTCGGCGATTATTGACCACGGGAAAATCATCTTAACGCCGGAAGGATCACAAGGAACACATATCATAAAACCGGCGCCGGATTATAAACGATTGAAAAACAGGAATCAATTGCCTGCCAATGAACATTTAACCATATGAACGATTGAAACGCATGTATTTGAGAAGTTATCAAGAGCGATTGAGTCGTTTGAATAGAGCGTAATTTTGTCCTTAAAATTTCACTTCAAATCCACCCAAAACCACCACCCCCGGCATCGGAAAACCCAAATAAGTCTGATAAGAAGTATCCGTCAAATTTTCTCCATTAATAAATAAATGAATCCAATCGGTGGCTTTATAAGAAACTTTGCAATTCAATAAGGTATAATTATCAATTACATCTTCATGATTCACCGTTCCTAAATAAAGTCCGTTGATATATTGGAAATTAGGAGCAATCGTAAATTTGTTCTTTTTCCAATGGATGCTCACAAACGCTTTATGTTTGGGTGCTGCGGAAATTTTAATATCGGAATCAAGGAAACTGTAATTACCCGAGGCTTTCAAATTGGGTAAAATTTGATAGGTAAAGGCAAAATCTATCCCTTGGTTGGTGAATTGATCCGTGTTGACATTCAACGGTTTGCCATCCGCCATCGTCGTAGTAATCAAATTTTTGCCGTGAGCATAATAAGCTGTCAATTCCAATTGAATTTTGTTATCCAAAAACGATTGCATATACGAAAAATCATAATTATTCAGATTTTCCGGTTTCAATTCGGGATTAGCCGGAGCATACATATATAATTCCCGCAAATTCGGACTCCGGAAACCTTTGGATGCAGACATTTTGAAAGCTGTTTGATTACTCAATTGATAAGCAATACCTGCCTGCGGAATCCATTCATTGCCGTAACCTTCATTATTTTCCAAACGAATACCGGCATTCACCGTCAAGCGGTCGAACAGCGTTTGTTGCACTACTGCATACCCCGCTATTTCACTCACTTTCTTGTCGATGATTTCGCCCGTTTTCCCATTGATAGAGTCGTTCCATGCATGACCGCCCCATTGTTTTACATCCAATCCCACGGTAAATAAATTGCCTTCCAACAAACGGAAAGATTCAAACAGGGCGATTCCTTGGTTGAAATCGGAAGAACGGAACAAATAAGGACGCGCTTGCCCGTTTCGCCAACCGTCGTTGATTTTATGATTTCCATCGTTGTAAAATACTTGAATCGAACCGCTCATTTTCTCATATTTATTATTCAATGAAACGGAATAAGTGGAACGTAAAGCTTTCGACCAATTTTCAATCGCCGGAGCATCTATCGCTCCCGGATTATTTACCTTAAAATCGGCAATAATAGCATCACCGTTCACATTCCAATGATCGGTGATTTCATATCCTAACTTAATGTATCCGTTGTTGATATAAAAGGCCGAGTTATCCCGTTGGCCATCCGATTGATCGCGATTCAGGGAAATGTATGCATTGAATTTATCTTTTTTATAACCCGCGCTTCCCATGAATTTCCATGTATCGTACGAACCGTACATTACCCGTCCACGCCCGTGAATCCCTTCATCCGATGCTTTCCGGGTAATCACATTGATAATACCGCCCATGGCATTGGAGCCGTACAACAACGAACCCGGTCCACGAATGACCTCTACCCGCTCGGCATCCGATGCCACGTAAGCATCCGGAAGATGATGACCAAAAACACCTGCCCAATTGGGTTGCCCGTCAAAAAGCATCAACACCCGGTTGCCCCCACCTACGCCATGAATATTAACTGTTCCTGCCGAGCCGTTGCCGATACCATAACCGGTTACACCTCTTTCGGTTACAAATACACCCGGCACTTGTTCCGATAAAATAGACAAAACACCGGTTTCCGTACTTTCGTCAATCGTTTCCCGGTTGACCACCGAAATGGTCAGCGGAATCTGATTCCGGTTGACTTCTGTTTTGGTGGCCGACACCACTTCTACTTCCAGCAAGGGGATTGTATCGTTCAAAGAATAGGATTCACCGGCATTAATACGTTGAAAACTGCTTGCCGATAGCAATACAAACAAGGAGAAGGTAACACGTAATTTCATATTCGTAGCACTATTTAATTAAAATTGCGACAAAGGTATTACTTTTTTTAAAATTCGTGCTACTTTTTCAAATTAATTTAAACGGCTCATGATTAATTTGCCGTGAACAACACCTTTAAGGGAAATAATTTTGTCGGAAAGTTTGGTTAATTCTTGGGCGGTACCTTCCACGGCAATAATTTCGAGGCATAAATTATTCTCACGGAAAAAACGTTGAGTGGACAATATATGTTGCGAATGAGATTGTTGGATCGTCAATAAATGGGTGGCGACATCGTTTTTTTTCGGATCATAAATCAAGACAATCGCGCCGGCTACATGACTGTTGCACAACCATTTCTGTTCGACAATATTTTTTTCTATCAACGCCCGGATAGCTTGCGACCGGTTGGCATACGAATTATCCTGAACATACGTATCCAAAGCTTCGAGCAAATCCTGTTCCAATGAAACGCCAAAACGTGTAACCGCCATAATTTTGCTTTTCTTGCAAAGATACAATTATTTCTTTATCTTTGAAGCCAAATTTACAAAAAAACACATTCCATGAGCGACAGTATTGTGATTATCCCGACTTACAACGAAAAAGAAACCATCGAAAAGATGATTCGCAAAGTGTTTTCGTTGGAAAAATCGTTTGACCTTTTGGTGGTCGATGACGGTTCACCCGATGGTACGGGTTTGATTATCAAAAACTTGCAACAGGAATATCCCGATCGCTTATTTTTAATCGAACGCGGCGGAAAATTGGGTTTGGGAACGGCCTATATCGCCGGTTTCAAATGGGCTTTACAATGCACATACGATTATATTTTTGAAATGGATGCCGATTTTTCACATAATCCCGATGATTTAATCCGTTTATACCAAGCCTGTTCGGAACAAGGCGCGGATGTCGCCATCGGTTCGCGTTATGTAAGCGGCGTGAATGTGGTGAATTGGCCGATTTCACGGGTGTTGTTGTCTTATTTTGCTTCCAAATATGTGCAAATTATTTCCGGTTTGAAAATTCATGATACCACGGCCGGATTTAAATGTTATCGTCGTAAAGTGTTGGAAACGATTGATTTAGATGCGATTCGATTCAAAGGATATGCCTTCCAAATTGAAATGAAATATACGGCCTATCGTTACGGATTTTTCCTGAAAGAAGTGCCGATTATTTTCGTGAATCGCGTGGAAGGTGTTTCTAAAATGAATGGCGATATATTTGGCGAGGCTTTGTGGGGCGTGATTTGGTTGAAGTTTTTTAAATTCAACTGAATGCAGAGTAATATTTTAATAAAGAATGCGTTGATTATCAACGAAGGCAAACGTTACAAAGCCGATGTTATCATCAAAAACGACCGCATTCAATCAATATTGCCTATGCCGTTCGGCGTAGCGTCCCGCTACGTCGAGTTAGAAGCAAGCCTCCCGGCTTGCCAAACCATCAACGCCGAAGGATTGCTCTTGATTCCCGGCATCATCGACGACCAAGTTCACTTCCGCGAACCCGGTCTAACCCACAAAGGCGACATCCACAGCGAATCGCGTGCAGCTGTCGCCGGCGGCATTACCTCGTTTATGGATATGCCGAATACGATTCCGCAAACCGTTACAATCGAGGCGCTGAACGAAAAATTTGCACTTGCCGCAAAAAATTCGATGGCCAATTATACGTTTTTCATCGGCGCTACGAATGATAATTCCGGCGAATTGAAAAAGCCGGGCGCCGCGCGAGCCAAAGCCGTGAAAGTCTTTATGGGTTCTTCCACCGGAAATATGTTGGTGGATAATCCGGTCGCATTGGAAAAGATATTCGCTGAAAATCAATCAATTATCGCCGCTCATTGCGAAAGTGAAGCGATTATTCGCGCCAACAAAGAAAAATACATCCGCGAGTCCGGCGAAAATTTGGATATTTCGTTTCATCCGAAAATCCGGAGCGCTGAGGCTTGTTTTGCATCCTCAAATGAGGCCGTGAGATTAGCGAAAAAACACAACAGCCGCTTGCACCTTTTTCATCTTTCCACTGCGAAAGAAATGGAATTATTGGAAGCTAAACCCTTGAACGAAAAACGAATAACCGGTGAAGTTTGCGTGCATCATCTTTGGTTTTCCGACGAAGATTACGCCCGTTTGGGTAATCGCATCAAATGGAATCCGGCCATCAAAACGAAAGCCGACCGGGATGCTTTGCGTAAAGCATTGATAGAAGGAAAAATAGATGTGGTTGCTACCGATCATGCGCCGCATACGTGGGATGAAAAACAAGGTTCGTGTTTGACGGCGGCTTCCGGCGCTTCCATGGTGCAACATTCCTTGATTGCGATGCTCGAAATGTGCCGTCAAGATATTTTTACGGAAGAATTGGTTGTCGAAAAAATGGCGCATGCCCCAGCCGAATTGTTTGAAATAAAAGACCGCGGATACATTCGCGAAGGCTATTACGCCGATTTGGTGTTGGTCGATCCGAATCGTTCGTGGACGGTTTCAAAAGAAAATTTATTATATAAATGCGGATGGTCGCCTTTGGAAGGGCAAACTTTTTCGCATCAAGTCGTTAAAACCTTTATCAATGGACAGTTAGTGTATGATAACGGCGTTTTCGACGAAAATTTCAGAGGCAAAGAGTTATGATACAGATATTGGATACCATCGTCAGTTTGGATTTATTGGAAGAATATTTTTACTGCGATCTCTCGGTTTGCAAAGGCCGCTGTTGCGTGGAAGGCGATTCGGGCGCACCGGTCGATTCCTCCGAAATTGCCGATCTGAAAGCTGTTTATCCGCTGATTCGCAACGAATTATCTCCCAAAGCGCAAGCTGTAATCGACGAACAAGGCGTAGTCTATTTGGATGAAGAAGGCGAATTTGTAACCTCTATCGTGAAAGGTGAAGATTGCGTTTTTACCTGTTACGACGGGCCGGGTATTTGTCATTGTGCCGTCGAAAAAGCCTGTCGCGAAGGCAAAACCGAATTTTACAAACCCGTTTCCTGTCATCTGTATCCGGTGCGCGTGATGAAATACAATGGATTTCGCGCCGTGAATTACCATCGTTGGAGCATTTGTCAGGCTGCGTGTGAATTGGGAAAAAAGAAAAACATCAAGGTTTATCAATTTTTGAAAGAACCCTTGATTCGCAAATTCGGCGAAGAATGGTATGCGCATTTGGAATTAGTTGCGCATGAATGGGAAAATCATGTTTACCCCTAAATCCCCTAAAGGGGACTTGGCTGTAGTGTCTTTTTCAATAGCACTGCTCCAAAAGCCCCCTTTAGGGGGTTGGGGGTAATTTTATAAAAGAATACAATATGAAAATCGCTTCATGTAATTTAAATGGTATCCGGTCGGCTTCAGGCAAGGGTTTGTTTGAATGGTTGGAAATGGAAAATCCCGATGTTTTTTGCGTACAGGAAACGAAGGCGCAACCGGAGCAAATCGACGAATTGACGTTCCGCAGCATGGGTTACGAATCTATTTTGCTTCATTCCGCCCAAAAGAAAGGTTATAGTGGCACCGCCATTTTTAGCAAAACCAAGCCCGGTTTTTACAAGATCGGTATGGAAAATGAATTTTTCGACAACGAAGGCCGTGTGATTCGCGCCGATTTTGGCGACCTCACGGTAGTTTGCGTTTATATTCCGTCCGGCTCGATGGGTGAAACCCGTCAAGCCCTAAAAATGGAGTTTTTGGAATTGTTTACCGAATATTTATTGAATCTGCGGCGCGAACGGCCGAATCTCGTCATCTGCGGCGATTACAATATTTGTCATCAACCGATCGATATTAATCATCCCGAGCGGCACGGCAATGTATCGGGATTTTTACCCGAAGAACGCGACTGGTTCGACCGCTTGATTGCCCACGGTTTTGTCGATTCGTTTCGCGAATTTAACAAGGAAGCCAAGCAATACACATGGTGGAGTTTCCGGGCGGGCGCACGTGCTAAAAATTTGGGCTGGCGCATTGATTATCATATCGTTACGGATACTTTAAAAGAACGCTTGAAATCGGCGGCGATTCGTCCCGAAGTGGTGGTTTCCGATCATTGTCCGGTCATTGTGGAAATTGAGAATTAAAAAAATAACATCCGGGATACGAGGAAAAATGATCGTTATGTTCCAAAAAATCAGAAAATTTTGATTTTTCGGAACATTTTGGTAATTTTGCAGTGTATTTTAATTTTTGAAAATATGAAACGCAAAATTACCGATTCGCTCATAGAATGGAAAAACGACAAAAATCGCAAACCACTTATTGTCAATGGTGCGTGGCAAGTAGGTAAAACGTTCATTATCGAAGAGTTTGCCGCAACGCATTTCGAAAACTTCATTCCACTGAATATGGAAATGGAAGGGGCATTGCGCGATTATATCGACAAGGATTTAACGCCGCAGCGCATTATTCAGTATATCGAAGCTTTGAAAAAACAGGAAATAACGGCAGGAAAAACACTGATTTTTTTCGACGAAATTCAGGTGTGCGACAGAGCTTTGACTTCGTTGAAATATTTTTGCGAACTTGCACCTGAATATCACGTTGCGGCAGCGGGAAGTTTGCTCGGCGTGGCTATCAACCGTGAAAAATATTCGTTCCCTGTAGGAAAAGTCGATGAATTGACTATGTATCCACTTGATTTTGAAGAATTTCTTTGGGCTTTGGGCTATGATAAATTGTCGGCCGAAATTCAGAAATGTTATGCAAACAACGAGCCGATGAATGCCGGTTTGCACGAATTGGCGTTAGATATTTACAAAAAATATTTTATTGTGGGCGGAATGCCTGCTGCTGTAAAAACTTTTGTGGAAACCAACCGTTTTATTTCAGTACAAAATATTCAAAATAAGATACTTAATGAGTACGTTGTGGATATGACAAAATATGCTGACCGTACAACAAGCGTGAAAATTCAAGCGTGTTACGATTCCATTCCGGCACAACTTGCAAAAGATAATGCGAAATTTCAGTACAAGGTGGTACAAAAGGGCGGAACGGCAACCATTTTCGGCGAAGCAATTCACTGGCTTAACCTTGCGCGGATTGTGCTTAAATGTCAGCGGCTTGAACACGGTTTTATTCCGATAAATGCGTATGTCGATTTAATCAATTTTAAACTTTATATGGGCGATATTGGCTTACTGACTTTACGTTCGGAAATTCCTTTGCAAACGATTTTGTCGAACATTGAAATTGACAATACTTTTCTTGGCGCAATGACAGAAAATTATGTGGCTCAATGTTTTACGGCAAATGACAAACGCTTAATGTACTGGAACAGCGAAGGTAAAGCCGAGGTTGATTTTGTACTCCAACTTGACGGAAAAGTAGTGCCGATAGAAGTAAAAAAAGGCAGGCGCAACCGATCGAAAAGTTTAGGTGTTTTTGTGGAAAAATACAAATCGGAATACGCAATCCGCATTTCAAAGAAAAATTTCGGCTTTGAAAACAATATAAAATCGGTTCCGTTGTATGCCGCATTTTGCATAAAATGACCAAAATGTTCAAAAAAAATAATTTTTTGCCGGTTTAGTTAAAATATATATATAAAAATATATTACATTTGCGTACTGAATAAAAAAATGAATTACCTCGCAAAAAATAATAGAAAATTAAATATTTTTAACTTCAATAATTTGGAAGTTAGCGTAATATTACGGGGGGGGGGTAGATCCTGCTTATACAACTATTTAAATTCTAAACGTATTCGTATAAAAGACTTTTGGGAAGGAAGTGAATCTTCTTTTCCAAAGTTTTTTTTGTGTTTATACACAAATTTGGTTATTAACCTGGATAATAAAAGAATTAATGTTTCGCACTTCCCTTTAACTCATTGACAAATAGAAGATAAAGAGAAGTATTAAAATTCTATCTATTTGTGTATAAATCAATTAACATTTCCATTTTCGTTATCCGGCCTCTTGGAGGCA
>BNWW01000072.1 GCA_025999115.1 Bacteroidia bacterium | reverse complement strand
TTTAGACCGGGCTTTTTATGTCGCTTCTGCCAATGGCGGCTGGTTTCGGCACAAAGTCGGTGCATCGGTAGTCGCCGTTCGCCGCACCGGCGGGAGCATGACTTTCAATGCTTTGAATCATTACCTTAGTATATCGGAAATGCTGGTTCCAACCTCAAATTATTGGAATGTTATCCATGGCCGCGCACCCGGCGAAGCTGAACAAGATGCGGAAGGCATTCAAATTATGCAAATGCTGGGTAAAAATATGGCTTGGATGCTGAAAATGAGGGAACAAACCAGAGGGATTGAACCGAAACAGGAAGAAAAGGTGTTTACTAATTTTATCCGGTAAACTTGCTGTCATCAAGAAAATGAGTACCTTTGATACGAAATAATTAGTTAGTAGTATGCAAATATATCATGGTGGATATTGTAAATTGGATTTTATCGTTGCTTGTCGTAATGGTGTCGCACATGATTATGATATTGTTATTGGAGCAATGGCAAACGACCAAGTTTATAATTGTATATCGGATTATGTGAATGGCATCCTTACCAGAGAGCAGTTTTGGATGCTGGCTAAGTTTAAACATCCAACACATCAAATCAGTTTTTGTACCAAAGAAGCATTAAATTGTTTAACTTTTATCCAAAGTGAGGAGGTTGAAAAATGACCGGAAGAGAAAAAAAAGAATACAACGACCTGTTTTTTGTTTGTAGCCTAATTGAATACATTGGCCGGAAAACAAAAAATCACCGAAATGTGGTAGTCAATAGTTTGTATTATGAAAATCCGGATTATTTGTGGGAATCTTATCATAAAGGAGAAGTGCTATAAAACAATCAACCATGAAAAAGAGAGAATTTCTAAAATCAATCGGCCTTGTTGGTGCAACCTTGGTAGCACGAGAAGGGGTAAGCGCCATCATCCGGTCGGCAAAAACCAAGCAAGGTAAAAAAGTAGTCGCCTTAAACGGCTGCCCAAATGAAAACGGAAACACCGCTTATGCGCTTTCGGTCGTCGGAGAAACGTTGCATGAAGAACAGATCGATTTTGAAGTCATTCATATCGGGAAAAGCGACATCAAAGGTTGCGTTGCCTGTGGCAAATGTCGTGAGGAAAGCAATGGTTGTGTTTATGTCACGGAAGAGGAGAAAAAGTGGCTACTCGCGATGCACAGGGCGGATGCAATTATTTTGGCTTCCCCGACTTATTTCGGCGGAATTGCCGGCACGATGAAATCTTTTTTAGACAGGGCTTTCTATGCTCATTCCAAAGATTTTCGTTACAAAGTTGGCGCATCGGTCGTAACGACTCCCCGTTCGGGCGCATCCATGACGTTTGAAAGTCTGAATCAATATTTTACCATTGCCGAAATGACGGTTGCCTCGTCCACGTATTGGAACAATGTTCGCGGATTGACGGTCAAAGATTTGAAACAAGACGGTGAAGGAATACGAACTATGCAGAATTTGGGAAAGAATATTGCAAAGCTGATTTAAAAATGAAAATCTATTTTTTCTAATAACCATTTCCAAACAGGCACAACTTCTATATTCATTCCTTAGTTCAGAAATCATTTCTTCTTCGTCTTTGGTAACAATCATCATTTTGTTTATCTCTATTCTCTTTGACATTTGTACTAATGCGTTGATTTCTCGTTTTCGAGTTTCTACGTCTTTCAAGCTGTAACTAACCTGTACAGCCACCACATTTGCCAACCGATTGAAAGAAGAGAGCTGTTTGACACTCTCGGCTAATTTGCGAATAAGTACGCGCAGTGCAAAATCATTGCGTATTTGATGGCGAGAAATCAAATCACCAAATCGAAAATACGTTTCAAATGCCTTAATTATTTCTGCTCGAAATTGATAAATTGCATTTTTGTTGCTCAAATCAATACCGGAAGCTGTCAGATATTCCGCAAATGAATAGGGAGTCGCAGACCAACAAAAACATAATTAAGTGCATCCTCTAATTTTGAGGGGTGTTCTATCAGCGAAATATTAACGGATTCTCGTTGATACTCAGTGATTAACAGTTTTATTACGTCTTTATTCATGCTATTTTCTTATATTATTTGTTTTGCTAATAGATTTTAAATCATTTTTTCTTGCTCCCACCCGGTTTCCGCTTCCAATTCCGCTCTTTTGCCCTAAACCCACGCTTCTCTTCCTGATGTTCAAACGCTTGAGGATTATATTTCGGTCCTTCGCCAATTTCCGGAGATAAGGGAATTTTATAAATTGTCCGTTCGAGAAATTGCTCAATGCGATGAAATTTTCCCTGTTCGCGTTCGGATACAAAAGTGATGGCTAAGCCATCTGCACCGGCACGGGCTGTACGACCGATGCGGTGAATATAATCTTCGGAATCGTGCGGCACATCGTAGTTGAGTACCATCCCAATGTCTTCAATGTCAATTCCTCTGGCAACAATATCCGTGGCGACAAGGATCGAGATTTTGCCGTTTTTGAAATCACGCAATACCTGTTCCCGCTCAGATTGTTCCAGGTCGGAGTGCATCGCAGCCACACTGAATTTCATCATTTTCAGCGTATGCGCGAGGTCTTTCACTTTGAGTTTAGAGGAGGAAAAGATGATGTTTTTAGATTTTACCGGTGTACTGAACAATTCTCGAATCAGCGGCATCTTTTGCCTTTCATGACAAATATAGGCGGCTTGCATAATCGCATCGTTCGGTTTGGAAACAGCGATTTTGATGACTTCGGGATGGTGCAAAATCTGCTTGGCGAGTTGCTGAATTTTTGGTGGCATCGTGGCTGAAAACAGAATATTTTGCCTTTTTTCGGGCAATTTTTTAACGATCTTCATGATGTCGTCGAAAAAACCCATATCCAACATCCGGTCTGCCTCGTCCAGAATAAAATATTGTACGTCCGACAAATCAATAGGATGCATATCCAGCAAGGTAATCAGTCGCCCGGGCGTAGCCACAATAATATCCACCCCGTTTAGCAAGGCTTTTTTCTGAATATCCCATGTGATTCCGTCTCCTCCGCCATAAACGGCAAGGGTAGAAACCGGCACAAAATAAGAAAATCCCTCAAACTGCATATCAATCTGTTGGGCGAGTTCGCGGGTGGGCGACATGATAATGGCGTTGACCGACTTGTCCGAATGTTTCACCATCATCAATTTATGCAGCAACGGCAAAATGTACGCCGCCGTCTTGCCTGTACCTGTCTGCGCACATGCAATCAAGTCTTTTCCCGCCATAATGATGGGAATGGTCTGCTCCTGAATAGGAGTTGTTTCTTTAAAATTCATGGCGTCAACACCCAAGAGTACCGACTCGTCCAAGTTCAATTCATCAAATCGCATAATTGTTTTTTATAAAATCATTTTTTCAAAAATACCTTCCAGCCCCCTAAAGGGGGAGTAGCCGCAGCACAACTTGCACAATTGCAAACATTAAAGCCCCCTTGAGGGGGTTGGGGGTATTCATTTTTCCAGCTCCCTCAAACTCTCCATTTTTTTCTTCTGCAAAAACCCGTAAATATCCTCCAAATGTTCCGTTACTTTCCGATTGCCGAATTCATAGACTTTCGTTACCAATCCATCCAAAAAATCACGGTCGTGGGAAACCACAATCAGCGTACCGTCAAAATCATTCAAGGCGCTTTTAAGAATGTCTTTCGTCTTCATATCCAAGTGGTTGGTCGGCTCGTCAAGAATCAATAAATTGACCGGTTCGAGCAATAATTTAATCATTGCCAAACGGGTTTTCTCGCCGCCGGAAAGCACTTTTACTTTCTTTTCGGAATCTTCTTTCCCAAACATAAAAGCGCCCAAAATATCTCTGATTTTAGTTCGGATGTCGCCTACCGCAATGTCGTCGATTGTTTGAAAAACCGTGAGGTTTTCATCCAGTAAAGAGGCTTGATTCTGAGCAAAATAACCGATTTGAACGTTGTGTCCGATAGTCAGTGCACCTTCGTGTTCAATCTCTTTCATAATACATTTGACCAAAGTCGATTTCCCTTCGCCATTTTTGCCGACAAAAGCTATTTTATTACCTCTTTCGATAGTCAGATTGGCGTTTTTGAATACAACATGCTCACTATTCGCTGTCATTCCCGCGCAGGCGGGAATCTCCTGATTCACCGGGAGATTGCGGGTCAAGCCCGCAATGACAGATTTGCCATAGCTTTTGGAAACATTTTCTATAATGACCGGATAGTTGCCGGAACGGGGCGACGGCGGAAATTTCAAACGCAAAGCCGAAGTATCTTCTTCATCCACTTCCACCAAATCCAACTTTTCCAACATTTTCACCCGCGACTGCACTTGCAAGGTTTTAGAGTAAGTGCCTTTGAATCGTTCGATAAATTCCGTTGTTTCCGCAATCATTTTTTGTTGGTCGTCGAATTGCTTTTGTTGCTGTTCGCGGCGTTCTTTCCGAAGTTCCAGATATTTGGAATAATTGACTTTGTAATCGTATATCCGTCCCATGGTAACCTCAATGGTGCGGGTGGTGATATTATCGACAAAAGCGCGATCGTGCGAAATGATGACAACGGCTTTGGCGCTGTTAATCAAAAAATCTTCCAGCCATTGAATGGATTCGATGTCCAAATGATTGGTCGGCTCGTCCAACAGCAATACGTCCGGCTTTTTGAGCAGGATTTTCGCCAATTCAATCCGCATCCGCCAACCACCGCTGAAATTACTCGTTTGCTGCTGAAAATCTTCGCGTTTGAAGCCTAATCCCAACAATATTTTTTCTACATCCGCTTCGTAATTAGTTGCATCAATGGAATAAAATTTCTCACTTAAAGTAGAAAAATTCTCAATCAATTCGGAATAACTATCGGATTCATAATCGGTTCGAGTTTCTAATTCCCGGCTCATTGCATTGATTTCTTTTTCCATCTCAAAAAGATGTGCAAAAGCCATGGAAGCCTCTTCAAAAACGGTTCGCCCGTCTTCCGTCATCAAATGTTGAGGAAGATAGGCTATGACCGCGTCTTTCGGTGCGGAAACTTTTCCCTTGCTTGGCGTGCGCGTACCGGCTAAAATCTTGAGCAAAGTCGATTTACCGGCGCCGTTTTTTCCCATCAGGGCGATGCGGTCTTTCTCGTTTATTACAAAAGAAACATCCGCAAAGAGTGTCGTGCCGCCAAATTCGACTGTAAGTCCGTCTGCTGAAATCATATTTTTTTTGAATTGAGGGTGCAAAGGTAGTCATTTTATCGCCTATTTTTTCGTACCTTTGCAGCCATCACATAAAAATATTTTTCGAATAATGAGAACGCTACTTATTTCACTTGTTATGATGGGTGCATTGTTGCCGGTAGATGGATTATTTTCGCAACCGGTTCGTCAAAACATTCATTCCGGTTGGCGCTTCAAACAGGCGCGTTCCGAAAATTGGTTTCCGGCTACCGTTCCGGGTGTGGTGCATACCGATTTGATGGCCAATCGCCTGATTGAAGATCCGTTTTTCCGCTTGAATGAACGCAATCTGCAATGGATTGACAAGGAAGACTGGATTTACGAAACCGAATTGTTCGTTTCGTCCGAAATTTTTCAAAAACAAAATATTCGTTTGTATTTCAAAGGATTGGACACTTACGCAGATGTTTTTCTGAATAACGAAAAAATTTTGGAAGCCGCGAATATGTTCCGCGAATGGAAAATTGATGTGAAAGGGAAATTGAAAGAAGGCGACAACCAACTGAAAATCTATTTTCATTCGCCCGTCAAAATAGATTTGCCGAAATGGGAAGCGATTGATTTTCATTACGATGCGTCGAACGACCAATCGGAAAACGGCGGCCTTTTCGATCGAAAAGTGAGTGTCTTTGCCCGGAAAGCAGGCTATCATTATGGTTGGGATTGGGGGCCGCGCTTGGTTACTTCGGGCATCTGGCGTCCGGTTTTCCTCGAAGCCTGGAACGATTTAAAAATGGAAGACGTTTTTTATCGACAAATGGAAGTGTCTGCTAAAAAGGCGGTTATCAAAACGCAAATCGAAATTTTATCCGATAAGGATATGGACAATGCGCTTGTGAAAATTGCTGGTTTCGACAGTAAACAAATCTTTGCCAATCACCCGGTTAGATTAAAAAAAGGATTGAATAAAATTGAAGTTGATTTTCAAATCAAAAATCCAAAACTTTGGTGGGCGAATGGATTGGGCGAAGCGCATTTATATCGCTTGGTCGCTACTGTTTCAAACGAAAAATTGATTCTCGATTCCGATGAACGAAAAATCGGGATTCGTTCGTTGAAACTTGTCAATCAAACAGATAAAGACGGAAAATCGTTTTATTTTGAATTAAACGGCATTCCCGTCTTTGCCAAAGGCGCCAATTATATCCCAAGCGATGTTTTTCTTCCGCGGCTTACCGTAAAAGATTACGAAAAAGAAATCTGCGATGCGGCCGGTGCGAATATGAATATGTTGCGTGTGTGGGGCGGCGGCATTTACGAAGACGATATTTTTTACGATTTATGCGACCGGAACGGCATCCTCGTTTGGCAGGATTTTATGTTTGCCTGTTCGATGTATCCGGTGGATAATGAATTTCTTGACAATGTTCGCCGGGAAGCGGTTGATAATATTAAGCGCTTGCGCAATCATCCGGCCGTTGCTTTGTGGTGCGGGAATAATGAAATCAACGATGCGTGGTTCGGTTGGGGCTGGCGCGAAAAACATACGAAAGCAAATCCTGAAGCGGCCGGTTTGATGTGGCGGCAATACAACGCCTTGTTCAATCAACTGTTGCCCGAAACGGTGGCAGAATATGCACCTGAAGCGTTCTATCATCCCTCGTCGCCGTTCAGTCGCACCGACGGCACCGGCGAATCCAATCGCGGCGATTCGCATTATTGGGGCGTGTGGCACGGTTTGCATCCAATCAGTCGCTACAATACCGAGCGGAGCCGTTTTTTCAGCGAATACGGTTTTCAATCGTTTCCCGAATGGGAGTCTATCAAAATCTATGCGCCTGACCCCGAAGATTGGTCGATTACGTCGGAAGTGATGATGGTGCATCAGCGCGGCGGTTCGTTTGCCAACCGGCGCATCAACGAATATCTCGAACAAAACTATAAGCAAGCCGCTGATTTCCAATCGTTTCTATACATTGGTCAGGTTTTGCAGGGCGATGCCATTAAAACGGCAATCGAAGCTCACCGTCGTGATATGCCCTATTGCATGGGGTCGCTTTTCTGGCAGCACAACGATTGCTGGCCGGTGGCTTCGTGGTCGAGCCGTGACTACTACCGCCGTTGGAAAGCGCAACATTATTTTGCACGCGAAGCATTCCGCGATATTTTGATTTCACCGGTTTTGAACGGAGAAAATCTGGATGTTTACGCCGTTTCCGACCGGTTAAAAAGCGCCAAAGGCACGTTGACTGTCAGAGTAATAACGATGAGAGGCGACGAAGTCGATAAAATTGAAAAAAAGTTGGAATTGAAAGCCAACAACAGCCTGCGATTATTATCGATTCCCGTACGGAATTACGAAAAAGAAAAAGTGGTCGTTACCGCCAAATTCACGGATGAAAAAAACAATACCTACACAAGCAATTATTTTTTGGCGCAACCGAAAGATATGATTTGGGAGAAACCAACAATCAAGCGGGATATTCAACCGGTTAGCGAAGGATTTGAAATATCGCTCACTTCCGATAAATTTGTTCGCGCGCTGTTTTTATCCATCGAAGGAATCGACCATTTCTTTGAAAACAATTATTTCGATTTGTTGCCGGATGAAACGGTAAAGGTAACGGTCAAAACGAATCTTTCGCCGGATGAATTTGAGAAGCAGCTGAAAATTAAGACACTCGTCATTTAATATTCTCCTAACCTCCGAAATCAATACTATTCACCAATTTTCGCTGCTGCCTGAAAAAATCAATTCGCTGTTTCTCATCGGCGCCGGATATTTGTATAGCTGTCCGCTTACTCATACGAAGCCAGTTGATTTGCTCGTTAAAGAGTCTGTGATCTTTTGAAACGGTTACATTCATAATAAACGTGCGGATCTTACTCACTTTTAACGTTTCCGAATAATAACAGGCATAAGCCGTATCGATGTTGATGCGTGAAATATATAAATGCACTTTATTGTTCGTCCCTGGAAAATGTCCTTGTATCAACACGTTTTCCATATAATCCAGAAAAGCCAGAATATCCTGCTTAATCCAGTTGGCCTCTCCCGGAGTAATCAGATAAATCGAAACATAGTAACTGATTTCATTGATTAGATAATGAATCATTTGCGCATCCCAGATGAAATGAATGTTGGCGATGTTGATAAGTCCCCGGAAATGAATGCGTTCCAATTCCATCATTCTTTCTGAAGAAACAATCTGACTGAAAGGACAGGCCGTTTTTTCTCCTCCATAACGATGCATCCATGCAAAGGCATAGAATTTGATTATATGCGGAAACTCCGAACATAAAATCAGGGGGACAATGTTGCAAGCTTCTATGTATTCCGTATTGAGATCGCCCTTTAAAGACGCTAATGATTCAACGAAACTTTCCATTATCTTAAAGTCCTTATCCGTAAGATTGACACTTCTCAACATTTTCAGTTGAAACGCGGAATTTTCTTCGGGAGCGTTGATTATATTATCGAAGGAAATATTCCACGCACGAACAATCGTCACCACCTCGTAAACAGTGAATAAAACATCTTTCCGTAAGCGGCGATAGACGGCTTCCCGTTCGAGTAACAACAAATCCATCAACACTTTTGTGAGTTGTGATTTCTTTGGAAACTTTTTACTCAGCGTTTCCATGAAAGAATCGTACCATATATCTTTGTTCATTTTTGCATTCATAATTTTCATTTTTAATTGTTCATATTGCATTCTAAACTCTCGACTACAAAGGTATAGTAAATGAAAATTTAAAAAAGAT
>BNWW01000071.1 GCA_025999115.1 Bacteroidia bacterium | reverse complement strand
TGGCTTTCAGCCAAAAGGTGAAATGTCCGATAATCATTAATAAATACCGGATTGCTTCCTACTTCGTTCCTCGCAGTTCGCAAGGACGGTAGTGATAAGTATAATGCGACAATTTGAAATGCACCCTAACAATCTTAATGACTTTTCTTCAATTTCTTTTCAGTATATCCTCCATCAATTTGTATTGCATTTCAAGCAGGCGCGAGATTTGCGCTTGGTTTTGAAGAACATTCTCTATCAATTCCTTTGATTGCTGAATATTTATTGTAGGAATAGTATTGGCAATAATATTATTTTCGCCTTTAATTTTACTGTTTGAAAGAGATATTTTCTCGTTATCATTTAATAATTCATATATATCCACTTGGTAGAAAATTGATATTTTGTGAAGATTATCTATACCCGGCTTGCATCTGTCGGCTTCTCATTTATTATAAGCATTTTGTGAAACTTCCAGTTTTTCGGCTAATTCTGCCTGTGAAAGTTTATGTTCTTTTCTCAAATTCAACAATTTAGTTCCTAACGTTGCCATATTTTATGTATAAAGAGATATTTTGTTCTGCAAAGATAATCAATATTTGCAGAAACAATATATTATCATCTCGATATTTTAAATGGTTAAAAATAAGAGAGTTATAGTTATATGTGAAAAATTATAGCAAAAGTGATTAAAATAACAACTTTTATTAGGAACCCATATTGCTATTTTCTAATATCTTTGTGATATTAATTTTAAAAAATATTTTTGTGGAAGGAAAAATTTTCAAGAATTAATAATAAGTTATACGTGTAATACATGTAACTGTGCTTAATATAATTCACACACAAGCCTGTACGATAACAAGTATCAATAAACAAGGCTATGATATAGGCTTATTTTTATATCGTAGCTTTTTTAAAATATAGTTTATGAAATATTGGATAATTCTAATCGCTTACATTGGTTGCATAACACTTAGTTGCCATTCTCAACCGGAACCAAAAGAATATTTTGTCCGTCCTTGCGAATTTGTCTGCGACTATCCGTTCAACGACACCACTAAATGGGTGATTACTTGCCGTGTTTGGGGTTTGCTGAAATACTATCATCCAAACGTTACGGCAGGCAAATTAGATTGGGATGAAATTTTATTGGATAGATTAGAAAATATTTATTCGGCTTCTACCCCGGAAATGGTTAATACAGAACTTAAAAAGATGCTTGATGTTGCCGGAGAATATAGTGACAAAAGGGATGTTGATTGGAATGATTCCTTGAACATGAATGTCAACTTATGCTGGTTGGATAACTCGTTTTTGAATGATACTCTGCAAGACGAGTTGAAAAAGATAGCTTCACAATGGGTAAAACATCCGTCTTACTATAGTATCGGTTATGATTTGAACAGGCCCTTCACAATTTCTAATGAAAAAGAATATAATCCCAATGTCATATCTTCGTGTCCATATCGTCTATTGGCTCTTTTTAGATATTGGAACATGATTTATTATTTCTCGCCCCATAAATATCTCATGGACAAATCGTGGGATAAGACATTGAGCGAATTTATTATGCCATTTATCGAAGCCACTGATAGACAGTCTTATCAGATAGCATTTTTGAAATTGGCAGCAGCTCTTAATGACGGTCATGGCTACCTTACTTTTGACGAAGGGTATCCTGGCGAAAGTCAGAATATTATTGAAATAGTGGACGGAAAAACAATTGTGAGAATAGACAGGGGAGGATTAAATAAAGGAGATATAGTCAATAGCATCGGAGAACGGGATATAAATCATATCCGGGACAGTCTATCTGTTTTGATTTCGGCATCCACTTCAGGCAACAAAGAATACCGTATAAACTGTTTTGTGGCTGAAATGATATTTTTCCATGAAACAGATGTTGCCATTTCAAGAATGGATCAAAAACTAACAGTTTATGTGTTTCCCTATCCTTTTAAGAAGACAGATCCACTCCCCCACAGATGGCTTACCAATGATATCGGCTATGTTGATTTGTCATTATTAACGACAGAATATATTGATTTGATATTTCAATCTTTTTCAGATGCGGAAGGTATTGTTTTTGACTTGCGAAAATTTGGTCCATATCAGTATAACGTGCTCAAACTTGATAGTCATCTGACAGACCAAAAAGAGATCCGTTTGTTTTCACTTATTTTACCGGATGTGGAACATCCCGGAGCTTATGCTTGGGCGAAAAATATACAACAATACACCATTCCGGATAGCATAGAGTGTCCTCAATTTAAAGGGAAAATTATTTTTTTAATTGATGAAAGGACTCAAAGTTCTTTGGAATCGCGAGCTTGGGGTGCTCGCGCTAATTACCACGCAATACTGATTGGACGTCCGACATCAGGGGCATTGGAACACGTTATACGCTTCCCTCTTTTGGAAAATCATACGGCAATCTTTTCCGGAATTGGCGCTTTTTCATCGGATGGGACTGAATTACAACGAAAAGGCATCATTCCCGATATTGAGGTTTATCCTACTATGGAATCCATCAAAGCCGGTAAGGATGAGATTTTGGAAGCTGCCATTGAGTATTTAAATAAAAATTAGTATTTATGAGTACAATACATACTCAACTTAAAGACCGACTGCAAAACAAAGTAGAACAAATTGCAAATATACAGATAAAGGACATCACATTTTTGGATGCATTAAAACCTTATTTCTTTTCCAACAAACTTTTCAATAAGGCAATTTACTCGTCTTTGGCTGCGAGATGTTTTTCGTATTGTTCCAACAGTTTATCATAAATATCTTGATTTTCAGAATATTGATGCTCTACATTAGCACTTCCTGTATAGGTACATTCATTGTGATTATTAATAACAACTTTTGACTCAATCCCTTCAAAAAACCTTTCGGGTGTTATCTCAAATATTGTGAGTAAATCCTCAAAATACTTCGCCCATGTATTTGTTTCGCCTTGCTCTAAGCGTGCATAAGCCGATTGTTCAATATTCAATTTATCAGCCATTTGCAATTGAGTGAAACCTTTATCTCTTCTTAATTTCCGTATTTTTGAAACAATTTGAGTTTGCATACAGTTACTTTTTAAATAAAGCGCAAAAATAGTATTTTTTATGCAATAATAGTATCATTTTATGTAAAAATCGCTCTTGGTTTGCGTCGTAATATCTTATATTTTTGTGTCGTAATCTTTAGTGTATCGAAAGATCGAAAGGTTGCAAAAATAAAAATAATGTATAACTTTGCAAAACAGAGAATTGATTTCAATTTTTTATGTTTTGCGCAAAAAATTAAAAAGATGAAGAAGTTAGGTAAATTAAAATTGAATGTGCTATCCGATGCTAATTTAAAGGATAGAGAAATGAACATTTTGCGAGGGGGTGATCATAGCTGTACTTGTTCATGTTATAATGCAAACAGCGGAGGTTCTTCAAGCAGTGATAATAGTAAGGCTAATTACAATTCTGCAACTCAAAATTACTCCAGCCAAGGCAATAACTGTACTATGTATGGTTGTAACGATTCGTACACTCAGTGTGGATTCGCAGATGTGACTCATTGAATCTGTTAATTAACAAATATCTCAAAAGCATCTTTAATCTCTTATTTAGTTTGATTTCAGACATTTAAATTTTTGTAGTAAAGAACTTTTGAGATATTGAAACAAAATGAAAAATATATTGATTTTTTTAATATCAGTTTTTGTTTTAATTTCAATAAAAACAGAAGCGCAACGCAGTTTTCAGATCAAGATTCCAAGAGAAGTTTCAATTCTGGAAGTTATAGATACCGGAACAATTAAGGTGAACTATTCTTTGAATAAACATACTGTCAGTACGGAAAAAAATGATGATTTACATATTCTATAGATTGGAAAAAACACATCAAAATATTATAGTTGTAATGTGTTTGAGGAAGATTCCATGAGTATTGATTTTGTGGGGAAGAAGATTTCGGGAGGAGCCACAAAATTTCATAGAAATATTACTCTCGCCAATAAATATTTTTGGTCGGAATATTACAAAGATTATTCAAAAAATATACTTGCAGAATATGCATATATGCCCATGAGGATTCCAGATTATCAATATTCGGAAGAAATTCCAGATATCTCATGGGAAATATATGAAGACACATTAAGCATAATTTCCTATTTATGTCAAAAAGCGACTTGTTCTTTTCGTGGAAGAAATTATACTGCATGGTTTTGTCCTGATATCCCGATAAATAACGGACCATGGAAATTCGGTGGTTTGCCGGGGCTAATACTGAAAATATATGATGAACAAAATGATTATGTTTTTGAATGTATTGATATCAAACAATATCAAAATGGATTTCCAATCACAAAGTATGATTACAATAGCTATGGAAAAATTACACGGACAAAACTTTTGAAATTGTGGGGAGATATTTTTGATCATTATGATCAACTTGCCGGTGTTGTTAGACTTTCAGGAAATTATACTCCTGAAAAATTACCTTATAACCCGTTGGAACGAGAGTAAAATAGAACATAATGAAACAACAATACCTAAATTCTGATAATATTGCTTTTGCGTTGGCAAATCTGTCACAAATTGTTTTTGAAGTAACGGATGCTTGTAATTTAAATTGCAAGTATTGTGCTTATGGAGATTTATATAACGATTATGATAATCGGGAAAATAAAATGTTACCTGTTGAAAAAGCGATCAGGCTAATTGATTATTTGGCACAGTTTTGGAATTCGGACATGCATACTTCTATCAAACGAAAAGTATTCATATCGTTTTATGGAGGAGAACCATTGCTAAATATGCCTTTTGTTCAGACTATAGTAGATTATGTCGAAAATAAAGTAAATTGTCCCAATCATAATTTCCTTTTTTCAATGACTACAAATGCGCTCCTGTTACATAAATACATGGATTATCTGCATGAACATCGCTTTGTCTTGTTGGTAAGTTTGGATGGAAATAAAGAAAATACAAGTTACAGAGTAGATAAAGCAGGAAACTCAATATTTAACCGTATTGTAAATAATGTAGATGTTCTAAAAGAAAAATATCCTGGCTATTTTGAAGAAAGAGTAAATTTCAATGCTGTTTTGCACAATAAAAATTCAGTAGAAGAAATATATCGTTTTTTTAAGGATAAATATGATAAAATACCCAGTATTGGTGAACTAAATGATGTAGGCATAAAAGAAGATAAAATAGATGAATTTAAACGCACTTATCGTAATTCTCATGAAAGTCTGCAACAGTCGGAACATTACGAGGAAATTGAGCGCGATATGTTTATTCGTTCCGGAAGTTATCAAAGTGTTACTTTATTTCTTCACCAATACAGTGGTTTTGTCTTCAAAGATTATACGGATTTATTGTTTGATAGAAGTACTCAGAAATCTTTACCTACGGGAACGTGTCTGCCATTTTCAAAAAAAATGTTCATCACGGTCAATGGCAAAATACTGCCCTGTGAACGTATCGGACACCAGTTTGCTTTAGGCGAAATAACCGATACGGAAATAAAATTGGATTTGGAAGCGATTGCAGAAAAATACAATGCCTATTATGCCAAGTTTGAAAATCAATGCGGTAAATGCAAAAATACAAAATCCTGTATCCAATGTATGTTCAATGTCAACGATTTGGAGGGAAAACCGGTATGTCACGGATATATGAATGAGGAAAGATTTCATAATTATGTCAATTCGCAGATGCAGTTTTTAGAGAAAAATCCGGAAGCCTATAAAAAAATAATGGAGGAGGTACTTGTAATATAAAATCATACAATGAAGCAAACCCTGTTTCTAATTGTTGCTATTCTTCTATTCTCCTTTTTTACATCGGCTCAGACGGTTATTACCGGTAGCGTGAAAAATAAAAAAGGCGAGCCACTCTCCGTCAACATAATGGTTCAGGCAAAGGGAAGTGTTTCTATTGCCGGATTTACCACTACGAATGTCGAAGGCAACTATTCGTTAAATTACAAAGGCACAGCAGATAGTATTACAATAATCGCTACCGGAATGAATATCGGCAAGCACAGCCAAACAATTGCAAATAATAAGAATCAACGAGTGGACTTTGTTATTGAAGAAAAACCAATAGACTTGAAAGAAGTGGTAGTAACCCCACTCAAAATAAAACAGACGGGCGACACTATAAACTATGCGGTTAATGCCTACACCGATCAAAACGATCGTGTTATCGGGGATGTCCTGAAGAAATTGCCCGGTATTGATGTCAAACCAAGCGGAAGCATTTCTTACAATGGGAAAGACATCAATAAATTCTATGTGGAAGATATGGATTTATTACAGGGACGTTATGGCATCGCCACTAAGAATATAGCGGCGAAAGATGTCGCCACCGTTCAAGTGTTGGAAAATCATCAACCCGTCAAAGCATTGCGCGACAGCAGGCCTTCCGACGATGCCGCGATTAATCTCAAATTGAAAGAAAGCGCCAAGGGAACGCTGGCTCTTACCGGACTTGCGGGAGCCGGTTATAAACCGCTTATGTGGAACGCCGAATTGGTTTCGATGTATTTTGCCAAGAAAATGCAGAATATGAGTACTTACAAAAGTAATAATTCCGGTGATGATGTCGCTTCGGAATTTAAAACGCATTACGATTACGAACGGGTATATGTGGGTGCCGGAAGTCCGCTGTATATCCAATCGCCGAGTACTCCTCCGGTTGCGCAAAAACGCTACCTTTACAACAATTCCCATGCCGTCACCACCAACCACCTGATTAAATTTAATGAAGATTTGGAACTTACCGCAAGCGCCATCTATTATGACGACCGTATCGAAAGAGAGGGCTATTCCCTTTATGAACAGTATCTTCCCGGCGACAGTACACTTGCCGTAGAAGAACGGGTAAATTCCAAGAGTAAAATACACAATGCCGAAATAGCCCTGCGTCTCAATTCCAATGCCAAGGATTATTATCTCAACAATGCTTTTAACTTGACCGGAAACTGGAATAATGACAGCGGATTCGGGAACACCCGCAGCAACGCCGGCAATTTGGACGAAACGATTTCGCAACACCTCGACAAACCGGCTATGTCAATAGACAATACCTTGGAATTAATTAAAAATATCAAAAACAATTCGTATAAAATTTATTTTTCTACGGGCTACGGACATCGTCCACATTCGTTAACCGTAACTCCGGCTAACTATCTGGGAGATAGTAATTTTTCCAACCTCACGCAAGATGTACTGTCACGGGATTTTGCTTCGGTTTTGAGATTTTCTTATGGTTTAAAACTGAATAATTTTAATCTGAATTATGATGTTTGGGGACGTACAGATATACGTAATATGAATACGGAATTGCATGGAGAGGATATGAATGGAGATTTGATTGTTTCGGATGATTCGATAAAAAACAACCTTGGATACAATAATTATAAGGCAGGCATCAATCAAAGTTATAGTTACAATAATGGAAAATTCAAATCAAGGATTGAACTCCCGCTGACTTATTATATTTTAACAATTGAAGACCGGATTCCCGATACATTCACAAAACACAACAAATGGGTTATCAATCCGTCCATTTCTGCTACTTATGATTTAACACCCGAATTTACGCTTTCCTCAAGTGCAAATTTCGGTAAATCGTTTGGGGATATGAACTCAGCCTACACCGGTTTCATTATGCACGGTTACCGCAGTTTATGGAGAAATACTGTTGACCGCTTGTCCGAATCCCGTTCGGGAGGAGCCAAAGTATCCGTTTCTTACAGAAATGTTTTTGAAGCCCTATTTCTCAATGCGGGAGTAAACTATAATCGTTCATGGAAAAATCTACTTTATGGATTTGATTATCAAGGTATAATGAGTGTAAAGAACACAATTGACCAGCCAACAGAATCGGATAATTATGGTGTGAATTTCAATGCAAGTAAAGGATTGAGTTTCTGGTCGGCAACGGTACGTGTTTCCGGCGGCTACAATGAGGGTAGAGGCGAGTTGCTGATTCAAAATGAAATTCTTAATTACCGTTCGCAAGCTTATCATGCAAGCAGCAGTCTGAATTGTAATCCGTTTTCTTTTTTAGGTTTCAATTATTCATTTTCTTGGAATCAAAGTAAAAGTTATACGGTAGAACGTCCCGAACGTTTCTCTCCAATAAGGGGAACATCGCAAAATGTCCAAATCAATGTTTTTCCTTTTAAAGCGCTAACAATTAATATCAACGCAGAACATCAGTATAACAGCGCAGCAAGCAATCGTTATACAACGTTTGCCGATGCCGGAATCAAATATAAACAGAAGAAGTTGGATTTAGAATTAGTTTTGAACAATTTGTTTAACGCAAAACAATATATTTCGGCTTCATACAGTGATGTAAGCACTTATTATTACAGTTATAATTTGCGCCCGACGAGTGTATTATTGAAAGTCCGGTTTAAATTGAAATAAAATGAAAGATGAAAATATGGAAACAAAAGAGTATTGGTTTTCTTTGAAATCGCATGTATATGTGGAATTCAAAAAAGAGAAGATATTGTTATATAACACACAAACCGGAAATTATATAGAAGCTGCTTTAGAAGAAGCTATTTCTTTGGTTTTGCAAATGTACGAACCTGAAAATTTAGGCGTAACCCTTTTGAGCAAGGAGCAACAATCTAATTCTGCCGTTCAAAACTTTGTACAAGAAGTGCTTGAAAAACAGATAGGAGATTTGTTGGAAGTAGAAAAATTTCCTCAAAAACCAATCCGGCTTGTTCCAATTCTTAATCTGCAAAAAGATGTGGATCGATTGAAAAAGAACAAGGAAGACCTTAAATCCGCAAGCTAATTATTTTGTTTGATAAAAAATATTTTGAGGTAAATTTTTAGCGAAGATTTTGGAAAAAGAAGGATTGAGGAGTGCTTTTTCGGTTAAACATAGTCGTTAGGAGAGA
>BNWW01000070.1 GCA_025999115.1 Bacteroidia bacterium | reverse complement strand
TCACATTTATTCTTGACTTGAGTCTATATTCCCAATTGCTTGGCTTGTACTACGTTGTATGGAAATGTTTCAAAGATCGCTATCCGCTTTGTTTATACCCCTTTTCGGGAAAGCGGATGCAAAGGTAAATACTTTTTATTTACACTCCAAATTTATTGAAAGATTTTTTTGAGGAGAAGATACCAAAAGACTGAAAATCAATGGAATATTTTTTTGTAATTGCTGATTATTTTCGAAATGCTAATTTTGTATAAGCCTTAGCCGGCCTAAAACCCTGTCAAACCAAGCCGACATCCGGTAAAGCATTTTCTTCCGCAAATGAAACGTTTTGTAATGCCGCATGAAGCCGAAATACGAGTTGGCAGCCGCCTGAAAATGACGGATTTCATCTTCGCTTAATTTCCGGCTGCGGATAATTGTATTCCAACAGGGCAAATCTTAAAGGGGCTTTGCTCGTAAGATTTCCAGAAACTGCTTTCCTTGATATAAATGAACCGAATTGTAATTTTGTTCCTCTTGTTGGATAATGATTGATTATGGACATCATGGCACTTGTTTTCCAATTTGTTTAAACTAAAATTGTTAAATTGCTAAATAGATGATATCCTCCTGACACAGCGAACATAGTTGTTGGATGCCTTAGAGGGGTTGTGGTCGTAGATCCCAGTAGCGAAACTGAAGCGCCAAGCGTTCGTCGCTGAAACCTCCATACTACTCCAATAGTAGTTCGAAGCCATACCCTCCGTATAAGAAAGCATGATACCCCTGCTTACAAGTTGATAATACGAAAGGCCGTCTCCTTCTATCTTAAGGGCTTCATAGATAACTTTTAACTCTCTCGCATTCGGAAGATACCAACCTGTTGAACCGTCTGCGTAAGAACCGTCTGCGCACTTATTGACGGCATTCTCCCAAGTAGTGACAGCACCCTTATTACCGTCTTTCTTATAAACACAGAGGTAGTAATTTTCATTGCTACTGAAATCTGCGCCCATTAGAAGAGAAGATACGAAAGTAGGCAAAGTCCCATGATCAGAATTATTGGCGGCATTAGTTACATCTTTGGCAACATCACCGGGTGTACCATCTGCGTAATCAAACACTCCCATGAAAATAAGAGAACCATCACACCCGGTGGAAGCAACCGTCGGGCGCTCGTAAAAAAAACACCTCCACCTCCGCTCGTATTCAATGTTGCAGGCGCCCAAGCTGTGCCGGTATAACGCAATACCTGACCGCTACTTGCTCCCATACGATTTAATTTAGCAGCGGTAATCCCACCATCTTTTACCGAAAAAGTTGTACTGTTCATACTCAATGTTGTATCGTCGGCTGAATAGGCTGTGTTTTCAATTTTTTCCCATGCACCATTTGTGCCGCCTTTCCAACAATAAACTCCCACGCCCGGTGTAACTGTGGTATTGTAAACCAACATTCCTTCCGGCGGTGTATCCGTCCCATGAATTTTCGCCGTCAAAGACGACAACGAAACTCTCGGCAAAGCCAAACCCAATGAATTATTATTCGTTGCATCCGTTGCATTCAAGTCCAAAACAGCCGAAGCGTTCGGCTCTGCATTACTTCCGATACGAACTTGTGCATTTACACTCATCAAACCTGCGAAAAGGTTGATGGGAGATGTGTGGGTATTATTCAACGTGCTACAATAATAGAATCGCTCTGCGATAAGTACTTACTGTTGAAAATCCTACGCTGAAACCGGCATAAATGCTTTTGTTACAAACTTTTTCGCAAATAAAAACAAAAGAAGAAATTGTATAAACTTCAAGTGGTAAAAAATTCTTTTTTGTAAATTTTGAGTATCAAAAAGAAACCGGATAAAAGGAGCGGGCCAAAAATAATGCCCCAAAAACCGAATAAGTTCATTCCGAAAAGGATTCCGAAAATGGTTAATAAAGGATGGATGTTGGCTTTTTTCTGTAAGAACACCATACGCACCACATTATCAACATTAGAAATGACGGCGGCTCCGTAAACAATTAAGCCGATGCCTTGCCAGATTTGACCGCCTAAAATCAAATTAATTGCAATCGGCAACCAGACTACACCGGTTCCAACTACGGGAATCAGACCGCAAAAGCCGGTAAAAAGCCCCCAAATAACTGGGTCGCCCGCATCGAAAATCCAATACGCCAGCGCTGCGGTAAGGCCTTGACCGATCATAACTAACGGAATACCAATCGCATTAGCCAAAATAATGGAATTGGCTTCGGTTTTCACGGATTGCGTATTTTCGGGATGCAAGGGAATTAGTTGTTCGATAAATTTCTCAAATTCAAGGCTTTGACTTAACATGAAAAACAAAATAAACATCATCATTCCCACATTGGCCAAAACGCTGCCCGAAGCCGAGAGCAATTTCGGAATAATTTGTCCGGCAAAAGCGACTCCTTTCTGTATCAGTTCTTCCGAAAAAATATTATAATTCCATTTTTCAATACACCATTGATGCACATTATCCAATGTATTGACGATTATTTGCGGTTGAAAATCCTTAAAACGACTATATAAAACGGACGTGATTCCACCCAAAAACAATAATAATATCAGGCAAGAAACAATCATTAAAATGGTAGTAGCCAATGTTTTATTCCAACCTTTGCGAATCATCAGGCGATAGGGTTTGCGCAAAATGATATAAAAGGTAAATGCACCCAACATCGCGCCGGCAAAATAGCGTAACTGCTCGATAATCAAACAGGCAAAAAAGACAATTACGAGTAAAAGTCCGATTTGCCTGATTTTTTCGTTGAATTGTTTTTCGTTGTTCATAAGGATTACATAATTCCGCGTTCACGGAGTTTCAATTGCCAATTCCAAGCCGATTGAACGGTGTCTTCGATGGTTTCAGCGGCCGTCCAGCCCAATACTTCGTTGGCGTAACGCGGATTCGCCCAAATTTGTTCGATGTCGCCTTCGCGCCGGCCGACGATTTTATGGGGAACTTTTACGCCGGTCGTTTTTTCAAATGCTTGAATCAGGCCTAAAACCGATACTCCGTTGCCGGTTCCCAAATTGAAATATTCCAATTTTTCGTCGGATTTGTTTTCCAACATTCGTTCGATAGCGATGACGTGCGCCTTAGCCAAATCAACCACATGAATGTAATCGCGGATGCATGAACCGTCGGGTGTATTGTAATCGTTGCCGAAAACCGAAAGTTCGGGACGGATGCCAATAGCCGCTTGTGTGAGGAACGGCACCAGATTTTGAGGAACGCCGTTGGGCAATTCACCGATTTCGGCCGTTCGATGCGCACCGATCGGATTGAAATAGCGCAAGACGATGCTTTTAAAAGGAAGGCCGGCGTGAATGGTGTCGCGGATAATTTCTTCGTCGATTTGTTTGGTATTGCCGTAGGGCGACAAGGCCGGTTGGATGGGAGCGGTTTCATCGACGGGAAGATGATCGTCCGTAGGTTGTCCATAAACCGTGCAGGAAGAGGAAAATACGATTCCTTCAACCTTATATTCGGGCATCAATTCCAAAAGATTGAGCAGAGATACAATATTATTCCTATAATATAATAGCGGTTTATGCACCGATTCGCCCACAGCTTTGCTTGCTGCAAAATGGATAATCCCTTTGATTCCGCGATATTTGTCAAAAACGGCTTTCAAAGCTGCGAAATCGATACAATCGACTTGTTCAAAAGCCGGACGGATGCCGGTAATGCGTTCGATACCATCCATCACTTCTGCGTTGGAATTGGAGAGATTATCAACAATAACTACTTCATAACCTGCATTTTGCAATTCGACTGTGGTATGCGAACCGATATATCCGGCTCCACCTGTTACTAAAATTTTTCCTTTCATTTCTATTCGATTATTAAATTTCAATATTATTCAAATAATTTTCTACTTCTTTAGCCGCAATACAACCCATTGCAGCAGCCACTACGGCTTGTTGATAACGCGGGTCGGCCACATCGCCGGCGGCAAAAACGCCCGGAATCGATGTTTTGGCAGTTCCCCATTGCGTTTTGATGTAACCGTTAGCATCCACCGCAAGAAAATGTTTGAAAACATCCGAATTGGGTTTATGACCGATTGCCAAGAAAAAACCGTCGATGGCGATGTCGAATTTTTCTTCGTTCGGCTCGCCTTTAAAACGTAGTAAATGAGCGCCTTCTACAAATTCTTCGCCGAATAAACCTAAGGTATTTGTATTAAAAAGGACTTCGATTTTCGGATGGTTCAACACGCGGTCTTGCATGATTTGGGAAGCCCGCAAATGATCTTTTCGCACAATCAGATAGACTTTGGAGGCCAAACCGGCTAAATACAGCGCTTCTTCGCAAGCCGAATCGCCGCCACCGACAATCGCCACCGGTTTTTTACGGTAGAAAAATCCGTCGCAGGTGGCGCAGGCCGAAACGCCTTTACCATTGTATTTCACTTCACCGGGAATGCCCAAGTATTTGGCGGAAGCGCCGGTGCTGATGATTACGGTATCGGCTTTCAAGTCTTTTTGTCCGTCGATCGTAAAATGAAACGGCTTTTTCGATAAATCGCAGGCGGTAATGATGCCCGGGCGAACATCCGTTCCGAATTTTTGCGCTTGTTGTTTCAACTCTTCCATCATTTGGGGGCCGCTTACGCCATTGGGATAGCCGGGAAAATTTTCCACTTCGGTAGTAATCGTCAATTGTCCGCCGGGCTGGATGCCTTCGTACAAAACGGGTTTCAAATTAGCGCGAGCGGTATAAATCGCGGCGGTGTAGCCGGCGGGGCCGGAACCGATAATTAAACATTTGTATATTTCCATTGTTTTGTTGATTGAACTTGCAAAGGTACGAAAAATTTCTTTGTTAGCTCCTAAAACAACCGTTTTTCACACCAATTTCCTGTCCAACGCTATCCGTGTCAGTTCGACGATATTGTGTGCGCCAAGTTTTATATGAAGGTTTTTACGGTAACTGCGTACTGTTTCGTAACCGAGGCATACCTTGCCGGCTATCTCTGTACTTGTAAGTCCCTGTGTTATCAGTTTAAGCAGTTCGTGTTCACGGCGGGTCAGTACGATATTGTTTGATTTTTCCTTTTTCAGCAGTATATCGACTTCTTCGCATAGAAATCGCTTGCCGGAGGCTACCGCACGGATACCCTCAACGATTTCTTCCGGCAATGTTTTATCATCAATGTATTCGCTATCTTTCAGAAGCATGAGCCAATATTAGGTTTCGTTGGCTTCTTTTAAGGCGACATTCATTTTATTGATAAAATCGGCTTTTGATTGAGCATGTTCAGCCTCCTTTGTCAGCGCACCGATTGCCGTGCCGCTACGCAAAACCTGTTTAGACAGGATAAATTCTCTTTGTTCCTGACTCAAATATTTGTATGCCTTTATTATTCTCATAGCAAACGCATACGCCTTATGTCCCACTATACTCTTCATAAATATCTTAAATTAATTTTTCACTCTCAACTCTCCCTTCTCAACTCTGAACTCAATATTGATTTCCGTTCCTTCGCCTGTTTTTGAATCAATGTTTATAATGCCGCCGAATGAAGTTACCCGGTTCCGGATAAACGAATCGTTTTCTTCGGCGGCAAGCGCGTGTGTCCGGTTATAATTGATTTCCGCCTGTCCATAGTTTTCCATGCTTAAATACAATTCCCCGATGTTGTAATAAGCATTGGCCGCCGCCAGTGTCCATCCGTGTTTTTCAAAAAGTTTCAACGCCTTTGAATAATAATTCATTGCCTTATGGAAATCACCCTGTATATTATAGAAATTACCGATAGCGCTGAAGATTGACGAATATCTGCCATCGGTCTGCTTTTCCGTATATTTCCCTGATGATTTCTCCATCTGCCCGACTGCTTTCAGTGCGTTTTCATAATATATCATCATATATCATCGCACTGTCGTACCGGTTAATATCGTAATAAGTATTTCCCATGTAAAGATACAGTGTGGATGACTTTTCCGGCTGTTTCAGACTGTCGGCAAGAGTAATTCCATGTCTTGCATACAATCTTGCCTTTTCATTGTTTATTTCAACATACCCGCTTGCAAGACTGAAATATACCTGCAATAAATCTTCACCTTCCGGCGGATTAGTCGCCAAGACCTGTTCGAGCGAATCTACATCGTGGCTACGGTGATCAACATATTCGCTTGCCTGCCTGTGTTCGGGCTTATTGCAGGCAGTAGCGAGAAGCAACGCAACTGCAAATAATATTTGACTTGACTGTTTCATATCCTTCATGTATAATCATCTTTAGTTTCCTGCATTTTGTGCTTATAAAGGTAACGCATTTTTCCGGTTCCGTCCATACCCCCAATTGAGGGTATTTTTATAACTATTTGTAAATACCCTCAATTGGGGGTAATATAGTAGTTTTTCGTTTCCGAACTTTGTTGCCTCAAACTTTTTTTAAATTAAATAACAAAAAATGAGAACAATAAAATTATTATTCATTCCTCTTGCGCTGCTTCTTTCGTGCGGCACGATGCAGGCGCAACTTGGCGGTGTACTCAAACGAGCCGCACAACGCGGCGTGGAAAAAGCCGTAACCAAAAAAGTGGAGAAAAAAGCGGAAGACGAAACCGCCAAGGCAATTGATAAAGCCTTGGACGAAAAGGAACAGACTGACAGCGAAGCGAAAAAAAGCAAAAGCAACCTCGAAAAATCGCTTAATCGCCTCGACAGTACGCTGCAAACTATTGAGATTGACACAACGATTGCAGTCGTCGCCAATGTGGAAATCCCGCAAGTAGCCGCCACGCCCTATACGCCGGGCGAAAGCGAATACGCTTTCTTCGGTATGAAAAAAGGGCAGGTGCAAGTCGTTGCCACGAAAGACGACAAGGGCAAAACCACCTCGCAGACACGCAACACGATTACCGCCATTACCGGAAACAAAAGCGCTTTTGCCATTGAGTACCAAAGCGAAATACTCGACGCAAAGGGCAATCCCGCCGACAAGGACAACCCGCTCGTGCTGAACTACCGCGTAGTGATAACCGGCGGCACCATGTACCTCGATATGAAAGGAATGTTCGGCGCAGTGCCCGGACTGGAAGGCGTACAGGTTTCGGGTACGGCAATGAAATTGCCGACAAGTTTCAAAGTAGGTCAAACGCTGCCCAACGCGGAAGCGAAAGTGAAAATCGGCTTTATAACCTGCACTGCGCAGCTGACCGAAGGCAAAGTGCTGTCGGAAGAAAGCGTAAGCGTCGAAGCCGGAACATTCAAATGCTACAAAGTATCGCAAAAGGTAAAATCGTCCGCTTTGGGCATTAAAACCGAAGGTACAACTATAACTTACTATGCCAAAGGCGTCGGCGCGGTAAAGACCGAAACCATTGACAAAAAAGGGAAGTTGATGAGCAGTACGGAGTTAATTACGAATTAAAAATTACAAATTACGAATTGGAAAACACGCTTGTAATTGGCTACGCCGAATGTGGTTTCGTGATTTGAAATTCGTAATTGAGAATAAGCGTTCTTTGACATATTGGTTTACACGATTAAAAAATTTTGCGCGGATATAAAAATGAATTATCTTTGCGGACAGATTGTAAGTCGAACTTCCAAATTGTCCAATACATGAATAAATCAATTGTAATTAGAGAGTTAAATGCGGAGATAATGCGCTTGAAACAGTATTTTCCTGTTATTGTAGTAACGGGACCGCGCCAATCGGGTAAAACTACTCTGTGCAAAAACCTGTTTTCCGATTATCATTCCATTGATATGATGCGGGCAGCCGACAGGCAAATGATAGAAGCAAACCCCGAAGAATTTTTGAAGAAATACGCGGGAGGACTGCTGATTGACGAGGCGCAATATTACCCCGAAATTTTTGAGTCTCTGCGCATTGTGGCAGACGAATTGCCCGAGAGTAATTTTATCGTTACAGGCAGCAATAATTTTTCGCTGATGGAAAAAGTAACCGAATCGCTGGCGGGCAGGGCGGCAATGCTGGTTTTGCTGCCTTTTTCGCTGCACGAATTGGGCGAAAAGGCACAAACGCCTACTTTAACATTGCTGTTCAAAGGCGGCTACCCTGCCGTGTGGGCAAAAAATATTCCGGTGGGCGATGCAATGCGGCAGTATTACAACCTGTATGTGGAACGGGATGTGCGCCGATTGATAAATGTGAAAGATATGAGCAAATTTCAAATCTTTATGAAAATGTGTGCGGGGCGTATCGGTTCGGAATTTAATTCTACGAATTTGTCGAATGAAATCGGTGTTTCCCACATTACCATTATGGAGTGGTTGAGCGTGCTCGAAGCGTCTTATGTGGTTTTTCGCTTGCAGCCCTTTTATAAAAATGTGGGCAAACGGCTGATAAAAACGCCGAAAATCTATTTTTATGATACGGCTTTGGCGTGTTTCCTGCTTGGCATTGAAAACGAAAGCCATTTGGAAACGCACCCGCTGCGCGGAATGCTGTTTGAAAATTATGTCGTTCTCGAATTTCTGAAAAATCGCTACAATGCAGGCAAAGACAACAATCTGCTGTTTTACCGCGACAAATCGCAGCGCGAAATCGACATTGTGCAGGACTTCGGCGCAACCTGCCGCGCCTTTGAAATAAAATCGGCAACAGCATTTCACGGCGATTTTCTCAACAACCTGAAATATCTGAAAACGCTATTGGGCGATACGCTTGTTTCCACACAGGTTATTTATGACGGCAATTCCGATATTGATATTCAGGAAAACGGCATTGTGAATTTCAGAAATGTAAGGTATTAAGATATTAAAGTTGTTTTTAAGCGTGTAAACCAGTCATTCAAAAGGTTTACGCGCTTTTTTTATGCAAAAATTTATTAAAAATATTCAATATGAAGAACTTTACAAAACAAGCGATAACGGCATTGATAATGTTGTTCGCACTGACAACCGGCGCACACGCGCTCGACTTGCCCCTCACTAACGGGCAGAACTGGACAACGCCTCTGTCAAACGCAGGGACATTGAGCGTAACGGTAGCCGCAGACGAAACGGCTACCATTAGCGGACTTATCAGCGG
>BNWW01000069.1 GCA_025999115.1 Bacteroidia bacterium | reverse complement strand
AAGCATTTCATCGTTCCCGCGATACCGGAATAATACACCGGCGAACCGAGAATAATTCCGTCGGCTTCCTTCATTTTCACGAGCGTATCGTTCAATATATCGTTCGTGGTGCTGCATTTGCCATCTTTCTTTTTGGCACATTGACCGCAGGCGACACATCCCCGGATGTGATGTCCTCCTATTTCAACGATTTCAAAATCAATGCCTTCAGTTTGAAGGGTTTGTCCCACTACATTCAGGGCGTAGGCTGTGTTTCCGCTTTTGTGCGGACTACCGTTTAATGCGATTATTTTCATATTCGTATACAAATTAGGATACAAATATATGAAAATCGTTTGGAAATATTCCATCAACCGAGTATCTTTGTTCTTATTTCTTCATGTTCATCAAAAAATTATCAAAAAATCACCGTTCAGGCATGAAAAAAATTATTTTCATCTCCATGAACGATAAAAATCTCAAAGGACACATTTCCTTATTCATAGCTTACATCATTTTTGGCCTGAACACGCCCATCGCCAAAGAAGTGCTAATGCACGAAGAAATTTCCGCACTCGCACTGACGTTTTATCGCTTTGCCGGAGCTGCGATTCTTTTCTGGATAGCCTCGTTATTTACAAAAAAGGAGAAGGTAAGTCTTCGTGATTTAGGGCTGCTTTTTCTGGCATCTATGTTTGGCATCTTGATTAATCAGATGTCTTTTATCGTTGGACTGTCGCACACTTCGCCCATCGACGCTTCCGTCATAACCACGATTGTCCCTATCCTGACCATGCTTTTAGCGGCATTTTTCCTGAAAGAACCGGTTACATGGAAAAAAGCCATTGGTGTTTTTATTGGAGCTTCAGGAGCTTTACTGTTGATATTTAATAGCAATACGGCCGAACGGGGAGGCGCCAGTGTTGCCGGCAATTTATTGTGCCTATTGAGCGGACTCTCTTTTGCGCTCTATTTGACTGCATTTAAGAAACTCATTTTAAAATTCAGTCCCGTAACACTGATGAAATGGATGTTCCTTTTTTCTACGCTTTGTTGTTTTCCGCTCTGTTGGAAAGATGTTTCTCAGGTTAATTACGCTGAATTGCCGGCAGATCTGTATCTGCAAATCATCTTTGTAGTGGTTTTGGCAACGTTTGTTTCCTATTTGCTTATTCCGGTTGGGCAAAAGTTTTTACGCCCGACGATTGTTAGTATGTATAACTATTTGCAGCCGGTTGTTTCGTCGCTCTTGGCCGTGATGTTGGGGATGGACGTGTTTGGATGGGTAAAAGCATGCGCCGCCTTGCTTGTCTTTTTGGGCGTTTATATTGTAACGAAAAGTAAATCGTATGCACAAGTGCAGGCAGAGAAAAGACAGATAATCCAATAATTGGAGGTTTTTTTGTCAATTCTTTGAGAGTTTCACTTTCCAATTACGAAAGCGCAGGAACTGTTAATACTTGTCGTCCTTAAAAAAACGCCACGTAGTAAAAATTACAATCATTTAACTATCAATCTATTAATTTTTGAAAGTATCGAAAAACACCACGTAGCGGCCAAATTCTATTGACACGTGTTGCTCATCGCCTTACCTTTGTGGCGTATTTGTTTAATACAAGCACCTAATCCATTTTACGAAATTGAAACGAATGAAAAGCCCTCAATCAAAACATATTCTTAAATTGGTTGAACAATTTTTCCTTGGCCGCCGCCAAAACCTGAGCATTATTTTTGATGCGCATTTGAAGCGATTTCATTTGGATAATTGCAACGTTATTGAGTGAATATAGCCGTTTCATTTTCGCTTTGCTCTCCAAAAATATTTCTTCTGAAAATAAAAAATCGTACATTTGCAGCTAAATTATTCAATTAAAGATGAAACAAAGCAATATCAAATTCGCCGGCTTCTCCCCCGAAACCTTCCAATTCTTCGCCGAACTGGAAGAATACAACTACAAGCCATGGTTCGACGAACACAAACCGGTGTACGAATCGGAAGTGCTGCAACCACTCAAAGCTTTGGCCGCCGCCTTATCGCCGTTTTTCGCAGCTATGGATGCACAAATCGACCTCCGGCCGGCCAAAATGGTTTCCCGCATTTATCGCGACGTTCGTTTTTCCAAAAATAAAGCGCCCTACAAAAACCAAATGTGGATTTCGTTTCAACGCCCGTTTGTGAAACAAGACCAAACGTGGCTGTCGTTTCCCGGATTTTACCTCGAAATCGGGAAAAACGGCATCGGCTACGGCATGGGAATGTACGATCCGCAAGCGAAAATCATGACCCGTTATCGCGAAATGGTGGAGTATGAACCCACTCATTTCAAGCAAATCACCCAACATTTGGTCGAAAAATACCATTTCCAACTCGGCGGCGAAGAATACAAACGTCCGATGAAAAACAATCTGGATGAATATTTCCAACCGTGGATTCAACGCAAAGGCATTTATTTGTACAAACAAGTGTCGAGAAACGAACTTCTTCTTTCTGAAAAATTGATTCCCTACATGGAAAAAGAATTTGGCCTTTTGCAACCGCTTTACGAGTTTTTTGCAGAGGTTTGCGATTGAAGAACTATTTTTCCGGTTTTATTTATTACCTTTGCCGCTCAATTTTAAAAAAAAGTAAAAAACATGAAAATTTCAGATGGAAAAATTGTATCGCTTACATACGATTTGACAGTAGAAGGAGAATTGATGGAAAAAGCGACTGCAGAACGTCCCTTGACCTTTTTGTTCGGAATGGGCATGATGCTCGAAGCATTTGAAAAAAACCTCACAGATGCGCAACAAGGCGATAAATTCGCTTTTACCCTCACGCCGACCGAAGCCTACGGCGAACGCAACGATCAAGCCGTGGTAGAATTGCCGAAACATATCTTTGAAGTGGACGGAAAATTCGACGCCGAAACCATCAAGGAAGGCGTAACTCTCCCGATGATGGATTCCAACGGAAACCGCTTGATGGGTTCGGTTTTGGAAATTTTGCCCGAAGTTGTGGTAATGGATTTCAACCATCCTTTGGCCGGTGAAACCTTACATTTTGAAGGAGAAGTGATTGACGTTCACGAAGCTACAGCCGAAGAAATCGCCGCCATCACGCAACAAGACGGTTGCGATTGCGAAAGTTGCGATACCAAACACGATGAAAACGGTTGCGGCTGCGGTTGCCAAGCATAAAGAATGAATACTTTCGGAAATATTTTCCGGCTGACCTCTTTCGGCGAATCGCACGGAGAGGCTATCGGCGGGGTAATCGACGGTTGCCCGGCCGGTATTTTATTGGATTTCGATTTCATCCAAAACGAATTGAACCGGCGCAAACCCGGCCAATCCGATATTACCACTTCGCGACAGGAAGCCGACCGCGTGGAATTTCTTTCCGGCATTTACGAAGGAAAAACGACCGGAACGCCCATCGGATTTACGATCCGCAACTCGAATCAACATTCGTCCGATTACGACAATTTGAAAGATATTTTCCGTCCTTCGCACGCCGATTACACTTATTTTCAAAAATACGGTCATCGCGACCATCGCGGCGGCGGACGTTCATCTGCCCGGGAAACGATTACGCGCGTAGTGGCCGGTGCGATTGCCAAACAAATCCTTCAACAACAAGGAATTACAATTACAGCTTATACCTCGCAGGTAGGAGCCGTTCGTTTGAAAACGGCTTATACGGAATTGGATTTCAGAAATATTGAAAAAACGCCCGTCCGTTGTCCCGATTTGGCCATGGCTGAAGAAATGGTTGAACTGATTCGCCAAGTAAAATCCGAAGGCGATACGATTGGCGGCGTAGTGGCTTGCGTTTGCAAAAATGTTCCCATTGGTTGGGGAAATCCTGTTTTCGGCCGGTTAAATGCAGCTTTGGCGAATGCGATGATGAGTATCAATGCGGCCAAAGGATTCGATTACGGCATGGGATTCGACGGCGTTCATCACCGAGGTTCGGAAGTAAACGATTTGTTTTATTCCGATAATCAACAAATTAAAACAAAAACCAACTATTCGGGAGGCATTCAAGGCGGTATTTCCAATGGCGAAGACATTTATTTCCGCGTAGCGTTCAAACCGGTGGCTACGCTTTTGCAAGAACAACCAACCATCAACATTCTCGGAAACGAAACCGTTTTGAAAGCCAAAGGCCGGCACGATCCTTGCGTTTTGCCCCGCGCAGTTCCCGTCGTGGAGGCGATGGCGGCCATTACTTTATTGGATTATTCCTTGCTCCAAAAGGCTTATTCGTAGAAAACATTATCCAAAATCAAGGGAAAAATTTCTTGATTGACACCCGCTTCGATTAATTCCGGCACATCATTTTGAAATAATTCCGTAAATTCGGCGGGCGACTGTTTAGCCATTTGATACGAAAGCGTGTAATAACGAATCGCTTCTTTCGGTTGATTCATAGCCAATTGTACATGACCGGCATTGAGATAATCGGCGGCATTGGGTTCGTTGTCAATCAAACGTTGAAAATAATCGGCGGCTTGATTGTATTTTTGCAATAAAAACGAAATCCACGCAATCGCGCGCCAGGCTTTTTCCTTGTTTTTCGCCAGATATTCTACTTTAAAATACTGTTTCAGAGCTTGTTCGTATTCTTTTGATTCCAAAAGGCAACGACCGATATTGAATTGAATCGTGAGATTGTCGGGATTCAATTGTTCGGCTTTTTTATAGTACAACAAGGCTTCTTGCGGATTTTTTAACAAGCGATGCAAATGGGCTAATTTTTTGATGGTCCACGAATGATTGGCGTTCAGCAATTCGGCTTTTTGATAAGCTTCCAGAGCGGCTTGCAATTGTCCCGATTGTTGTAGCGCATAGCCTTTTTTCTGGTGCAAAACATCGTTATTCGGGTCGGTTTCCAATAATTTATCAAAAATTTCGATCGCTTCTTTCCAATAATTCCGGTGGAAATAATGTTCGCCGATCATCATCAAACTATCTTGATTTTGAATCAGTTGGAAAATCGACGGCACTTGATAAAACTCGACGGGAGCAGCGAAAACATCTTCAAAATCGCTTTTTCGCGGATGCAATTTGTAAAAACGGTACAAATCCTGAATGTATTGGCGGGCGCGGTGATCGATTTTTTTCGACGGATCGGGCAATTCGGCTGCCATCATCTCCTTATACACATCCGTTTCGGCCGAAAACTGATTAATCATCATTTTTCGGTATTTTTCCGGCATAAAAGCAATGCTCAAAAAGAACGAAAATTTATCGGAATTACACAACATTGTAGAACGTTGCAGGACTTTGGCCAAACGAAGCAATTCGTCGTTATCGCGGACATTATCGAGAACATAAAACGGTACAAACCAATTACTTATCTCGTTAAAAAGCGGATAATGTTTCAAATGGATAAACGAGGAGTGCATCACATCGGCGCCTTCCATCTGTAACTCGCTAATTTCCTGCAACTTTTCCTGTATTCCCGGTTCTTCGACAATATTCTGCCATTCAGGATTTTTATCGTCTTCATCGATGACTCCGAAATCCGACAGCGTTTCTTTTTCCTGCATTTTCCGGCCGATTTTCTGCATCATTTCGGGGAAAACTTCCGTTGTGATTTTTTTGGTAATTTTTTCCGTATCGCGACTTAAAATAAATTGCAACACAATGTGGCGGATGCGGTACAGGAAAGCCGGATCTTCGGATAACAGATTCAACCGTTCGGTCAATTCGGGATAAAGCGACAAGCGTTTATCGTATTTGCGGAGAAAAAGAACGATGCCCATCAAGGCCCGTTCGCGAATTTCGGGATGGTCGCTTTCGGCCGAAGCAAAGAGGAGCGAGGCGCGTTGTTCGTCGAAATGTTCCAAGATATGAAGGGTAAGTCCGGTAATCATCAGCGCAAGCAGATGTTCCGATTCCTGTTGTTTTAAAACTTTACTCCAGAGCGATTTATCGTCTTTTGTCCAAGTATCTCCCAACCAAACATGGGCGAATATTTTCCGACCCAAATCTTCTTTTTGGCTTTCCAATTCGTAGGTTTGATTATTTTTATCGGGATTATCCAGCACATTTTGCAAACTCAATTCGTTGTCGATGGTTTCGAGCGATTGAATCAATTGTGAAGCGGTTTCGGGAACGGAAAGATGCAAAGTCCGCCGTTTTTCGTAGAACAGCGAAGGATCGTTACTCGTCTTCATTTGAAAAACGAGTTGGTCGGCCGCTTGATACAGCGAACGAATCAGGCTGCGATGCACTTTTTCGCGTTCAGGGTCGGAAATTCCACCGGAAAGATAGTGTAACATCGATCGGTAAGTATCTTCTATTGGGTCTAATTTTTCGTTCAACTGCCAATTTTGCAGTTGCGACGAAGAGGAACGAAGCAAATCGATGGCTTGCTTGAGGTGTTTTTGCTGTAATGCTCCGGTTATTTGGTCGAAGAGCGATTGGATTTCTTGTTTTGTCATGACTGAAAATTGTTTCTGCTGCAAATTTACGGTTTATTTTTGCAATTGCGATATTTTTGGTTTTGCAAAGATTGTGCCGTGGGGGATTTTGCGACAGAATGGCGGATCTAATGCAACATACAGAGCCAGTCGTACCACAGAAAAAATATTAGACTCAACAGTTTCTGTTGTTGATGGTTATTTAGTCGAAAGAAGCAAGAGGGAAGTAAAACGTATAAGAAAAATAAACAGAATACCGGTTTCGAGAAAGAAAATAACACTCGGAATGACACTTACCAATATGGTGGAGGGAGAACGGAAGCCGGCGACTTCCGCTCCTTTATTATCCCAAACGGTGCCGTCATTGGTAGCGTAGCGAGGAATCTATTTGCAAAGAATATATTTCTAATGGGAAATTTGTCGTGCACCCCCAATATCTTAAAATTTTGGCTGTTTCCCAAATTTTCACTACCTTTGTTAGCTTTTTTGAAAAAAGGAATTTAACAAAGGAAATTTAAATATGAGTGAAGAAATAAAAAACGCTTCAAACGAATACAATGCAGATAGTATTCAGGTTTTAGAGGGTTTGGAAGCGGTTCGGAAACGTCCGGCCATGTATATCGGCGACATTAGTCAGAAAGGTTTGCACCATTTGGTTTATGAAGTGGTGGATAACTCAATCGACGAAGCCCTTGCCGGTCATTGCAAAAATATCAGCGTTATCATCAACGATGATAATTCGGTTACCGTGAAAGACGACGGACGCGGTATTCCGGTTGGTTACCACGAAAAAGAAAAGAAATCGGCGCTCGAAGTCGTATTGACGGTTTTGCACGCGGGCGGTAAATTCGACAAGGATTCTTATAAAGTTTCCGGTGGTTTGCACGGCGTGGGGGTTTCTTGCGTGAATGCACTTTCCACCTATTTGTTGGCGGAAGTTCGTCAAAACGGCAACGTCTATCAACAAGAATTTTCTTGCGGAAAACCAATCAGCGAACTAAAAATCGTAGGCGAAACCACCGAACGGGGAACTACCATCACGTTTAAACCCGATGCTTCCATTTTCATTGTTACCGAATACCAATACAGCATCTTGGCCGGCCGTTTGCGCGAATTGGCTTTTCTGAATGCAGGTGTAAACTTGGAATTGACCGATAGACGTGTAAAATTGGAAGACGGAAATTTCAAACACGAAATTTTCTTTTCTTCGGAAGGTTTGAGCGAATTTGTACGATTCATCGATTCGGCCAAAGAACCGCTTATCGGCGAAGATGTGATTCATATCGTAACCGAAAAACAAAGTATTCCGGTGGAAGTGGCGATGACTTACAATACTTCCTACAACGAAAGTATTTCGTCGTATGTCAATAATATTAATACGATCGAACACGGTACGCACGTAGCCGGTTTCCGCCGCGCATTGACTCGTACTTTAAAAAAATACGCCGATGATTCCAAATTATTGGAGAAAGTGAAAGTGGAAATCAGCGGCGACGACTTCCGCGAAGGATTGACGGCCGTAATCTCAATTAAAGTGCAAGAGCCTCAGTTCGAAGGACAAACAAAAACAAAATTAGGCAACAACGAAGTTACCGGAGCGGTCGATCAAGCCGTCGGAGAAGCCTTGGGTAATTATTTGGAAGAACATCCGAAAGAAGCGAAAATCATCGTTGATAAAGTGATTTTAGCCGCAACCGCCCGTCATGCCGCCCGCAATGCTCGCGAAATGGTGCAACGTAAATCGCCATTAGTTGGCGGCGGATTGCCGGGAAAATTGGCCGACTGTTCCGACCGCGACCCTGAAAAATGCGAAATTTTCCTCGTCGAAGGGGATTCGGCAGGCGGAACCGCAAAACAAGGCCGTGAACGCAAATATCAAGCCATCTTGCCCTTGCGCGGTAAAATTCTGAACGTGGAAAAAGCCATGCCGCACAAAATTTTCGACAGCGCCGAAATTCGGAATATCTATACCGCACTCGGTGTAACCATCGGAACCAACGAAGACAGTAAAGAATTGAATATTGAAAAATTACGCTATCATAAAATCATCATTATGACCGATGCCGATGTGGACGGAAGTCATATCGCCACGCTGATTTTGACGTTCTTTTTCCGCCACATGCGCCCGTTGCTCGAAAACGGCTATATCTACATCGCTAACCCCCCACTCTATTTGATGAAAAAAGGGAAAACGGAAGAATATTGCTGGACGGATCAACAGCGGCAAGCCTTTATCGATCGCTACGCCGACGGCAACGAAACGCAAGTGCATACCCAACGCTACAAAGGGTTGGGGGAAATGAACGCCGAACAGTTGAGCGACACCACCATGAATCCCGAAAAACGCACCCTGAAGCAGGTATCCATAGACAATGCCGCTGAAGCCGACCGCGTTTTCGCCATGTTGATGGGAGAAGAGGTAGCTCCTCGCCGCGAGTTTATCGAAGAAAATGCAACGTATGCCAACATCGACGCATAATCATATTAAATTACACTCACAATATCATGAACAATTTATTTAGTGTAGCCGGAAAAGTAGCCGTCATAACTGGCGCCGGCGGAGTATTGGGCGGAAGCATCGCTCAAAGTTTAGTGAAAGCGGGAGCGAAAATTGTCGTTCTCGACATCCGTCAGGAAAA
>BNWW01000068.1 GCA_025999115.1 Bacteroidia bacterium | reverse complement strand
TGGCTTTCAGCCAAAAGGTGAAATGTCCGATAATCATTAATAAATACCGGATTGCTTCCTACTTCGTTCCTCGCAGTTCGCAAGGACGGTAGTGATAAGTATAATGCGACAATTTGAAATGCACCCTGAGAATTGTAAGTTACAAAGCCATTGCACAATATACAGAAATTCATGCCGATGCAAAATTGGCTTTGGATGAATGGTATATCAAAACCGAACAATGTCAATGGGTTTGTTTTGCCGATATACGACAAACATTTGGCAGTGTTGATAGTGTTGGAAACAACCGTTTTGTATTTATTATACGGGGAAATTCTTATAGGATAATAGCCATTGTAATTTACGTTTCTCAAAAGGTTTATCTTCGATTTATCGGGACACATGCCGAATACACGAAAATAAACGATTGTTCAACAATATAAAAAATACAAATATGCTGACAAAACAACAATATGATGCAGCCTGTGAACGGATAGAAGAATTGCTACAAATAGTGGGCAACGACACCTCACCGACCGACCGCAATTTCATCGAATTGGATTTGCTTTCCGATTGGGTGGTCGATTATGAAAAAGAACATTATCCAATCGGCAAACCGTCGTTGCCTGATGTGTTGAAAACACGAATGAATGATATGAATTTAACTCAGAAATTATTGGCCGAGATGCTTGAAATAAGCGCCCCGCGAGTAAGTGAATATCTTACCGGTAAATCGGAACCGACATTGAAGATAGCTCGCCGTATGCACGAAAAATTGAATATTGACGCGAATGTTATTCTTTGTGCCGTGTAATATAGTAGTATTATTTGTCTTTCAACTCATAAATTTCCTGCAAATCATTCGTAAACAGAGTAAACGGGTTGTTGTAAAATTCAACGAAATTTGCTTGGCTTGGATGCCCTGCCGGCGAAGCATAATAATGCGTCGGACTTTCCGAATCATTCCGCCAAACCAAAACATAACAGAATTGGCCTCCGGATGCTTTTAAAGCGGATAATAACGTATTTGTCCACCAGGCAGTATTGGGAATAGATTCCAATCCGGTTTCAGTGAATGCGGCTAATTTATTGTGTTTCAATGCAAAATCACTGACGATTTTTAAATCCGAAATGCCGGCTTCGAGCGAACCGTCGGCATCGCGACCAAAGTCGTGGTAATTATCCACGCCAACCATATCCACCCATTCGTCGCCCGGATAACGTTCCAAATATTCGGCTTCGGTCGTGAATTTGCAATCGGGCGAAAAAGCATAAATAAAATTGTGAACATTCAGAGTATCACGCAGATACGAAACCGTAAATTGCCACAATTGTTTGTATTCATCGGCCGTGCAATACGATTTTCCCCACCAAAACCAATCGCCGTCCAATTCGTGATAAGGGCGGAAAATCATTGGAACGGCTTCGCCTTTCGCACCTTTGGGCATTTCGGCAAAATCGGCTATACGCTTCAAAATCAGCTTATATACTTCGTGATGACTGCCTCCCGGAATAATCGCCGGAACCGCCGGAATCGAATTTTCATCCCAATAAAATGAATTTCCGGCTACCGGATTCGGGAAATGCCACGCCATTGTAATCACGCCGCCGCGATTGTATTGTTCGGAAATCAATTTCGACAAACGGTTTTGCTCGGCCGTAATCAAAGAATCGGATTGATTGGTGAAAGTAAAAAATTGAAAATCATGCCCTACAACGGCCGGATGCGAACCTACGGATTCTTTTACATCCGAACGATCGTCATCTCCCTGCCAACCGCGACCGTATTCCGTGGCCGCCTGATGACCGAATAAAATATGATTTTCGGCCAATTTCCCCAGATTATCATACAAAGCCACAGTTTCAATCGTTGCGTTTTTATCCGTCATCCGGTTGCGAATCGTTTGTTCGGAATCGTTCGCCGTTTTTTTACAGGAAATAATTGATATTCCGATAATTAGTATTGATAGGAGATGCGTTTGTTTCATTTTGTTTTTACAGTTTCTTTTTTCTTTTTCGCTGCTTTCAATTTTTTCTCCAATTGTTTGATGGTTTCATCCTGATTGCGAATGGTAGTCAGCAAAGCGTTTAATTCCTCATTTTCAACACCTTCGGGGAATTGTGCGTGTACGCGATCGATAAAATCGCTCAACACGTTCATGTAATTATTGAAAGCATCGTAGCCGTTTTCATACGGACTGTAAACGCTGGGGCCAGGGAATAATTTGGTACTCATGAAGTTGAAGTGGTCGCTCGCCTGCAAATAATTCCAATCTTGCAAAATGCGGCGGTCGCTGACCAAATGCACTTTTTCGGCGATTCCGTAGAGTTTGTTTACCGCTTCTTTCTGCAACGTGTTACCCATCCACGGACTGGCATCTTTTTCTTCACCCGCCCACGAACAAGGGTAGGGAACCGACAATTCGCCTGCCGGCTTGAGTGTTTTTACAACTTCCGAAGGCATCGAAAACCCGATTCCTTTCGTCAAAGCCAAACGCGGAATGGCCTTGAAAAACTCAAAAATTCCGGTGGAAGACGGCTGTAAACTGCCTAATACATCGTAGTTGATGAAAATATTGATTAATTGTTCCGATTCGGGAGTGGAAGCAATCCAATTGACCAATTTATCGGCCGTGAACGGATATTCGTTCCAATCGTAATTCGAGAAACGGAACGAAATATCGTCGCTGAATTTCATGTTTCGCGTCAGCAATTTCAGTTTGGGCGCGGAAGCCGAAGCATAGAGGTAATTCGGACTTTTCCAACCTAAAACGTGTTTGGCGCCTTCGGTCAGCATCGCTTTGAAGCCCATGGCGGCCACTTGCAGGGCGATGTCGTCGTCGTAAATCAGTTCGGTATTCCGGAAAACTTTCGGTTTTTGTCCGAAAAGCAATTCGATTTTTTCGCTGTGGGCGCGGACTTGTTTTTCAAATTCTTCCGGCTCGGTCAGCGAAGCGAGCGAATGATTGTGAGTTTCCGCCAAAAATTCCACGCAACCCGTTTTAGCCATTTCTTTCAATTGCTCAATGGCTTCCGGAACATATACTTCCATTTGTTCCAGTGCGATGCCCGAGATGGAGAACGCCACTTTGAATTTTCCGTTGTGTTCCTTAATCATTTCCGAGAGCAAATGATTGGCAGGAAAATAAGTGCGTTCGGCAATTCCGTGGATGATGTCTTCGTTGGCAAAATCGTCGTAATAATAATGGTCGGCGCCAATATCGAAAAAACGGTAGCGTTTCAAGCGAAACGGTTGATGAATTTGAAAATAAAAACAGATGGTTTTCATATTGATAGTATTATTTTATTTTTTTACATAACTTGCTCATATATCGCTCTCACTTTCTGTCCCGCTTTCTCCCATGTAATCTGATCGACTTCGTTTTTTCCTTCAATTTGCAGATATTCGGCCATTCCGGGATAGCTAACGATCGAATACATGGCATCGGCCATCGCTTCAATGTCCCAATAATCGACTTTGATGGCATTATCCAAAATTTCGGCGCAGCCAGATTGTTTGGAAATGATAGTCGGAACGCCGCATTGCATGGCTTCCAAGGGCGAAATCCCAAACGGTTCCGACACGGACGGCATCACATATACGTCGCTCGATTTCAACACTTCATATACTTGAGTGCCTTTCATGAAGCCGGTAAAATGGAAACGGTCGGAAATCTTGCGTTGCGCGGCTAAACGAATCATTTGATTCATCATATCGCCGTTTCCGGCCATCACAAAGCGGACGTTATCTGTTTTCGATAAGACTTTCGCGGCGGCTTCGACGAAATATTCGGGGCCTTTTTGCATCGTGATTCGTCCCAAAAACGTAATCACTTTGTCATTCGTCCCTTTTTTCGATTGAATCATGGCGATTTCGGGACTCAGCGGTTCGACGGCATTATGCACGGTAGTAACTTTGCGCGGGTCTTGATGGTATTTTTCGATTACAATATTGCGTGTAAGATTGCTGACGGTAAGAATATGGTCGGCATGATCCATTCCGTCTTTTTCGATGCCGTAAACGGTGGGATTGACTTTGCCGCGGCTCCGGTCGAAATCGGTGGCGTGAACGTGAATAACCAACGGTTTACCGGTAACGGTTTTTGCGTGGATGCCGGCAGGATAAGTCAGCCAGTCATGCGAATGAATCACGTCGCAGGGAATGGTGCGGGCAATCACGCCGGCCACAATCGAATAATTGTTGATTTCTTCCAATAGATTATTGGGGTAGCGGCCGGAGAAGCCGATGCAGCCTAATTCGTTGGTCGGATAATAACTGAAATCGGCATAAATCCGGTCGCGCAAATCGAAATAGAGTTGCGGATCCATATATTTTCCGATACGGTTTTTTACCTGCTCCCAATGGGTATCTTTCCACGCAACCGGCGTATTGCAGGCGCCGATTAACCGGAGAAAACTTTGGTCTTCGTCGCCCCATGGTTTGGGCATGACGAAAGTAATTTCCATATCGGGTTGTAGCGACATTCCTTTGGTAAGGCCGTAGCTTGCAGTGCCTAAGCCTCCCAAGATGTGGGGGGGGAACTCCCAGCCGAACATTAGTGCTTTCATATTTTGATATTTTTTATATTGACTTACTAAAATTCAACTTTTCAAGTCGTAAGAGAATGAATATGTTCATTATTTTCATTTACTTCAACTGATTGAACGTGATATGTTTCTCTTTCAAAGAAATTTTACCGACTTGATACCCGAACTGATCGGCTTCTTTCTTATAATTTAAGAACGAGTGGTCTATATTAAATCCGATAATGTTTTTGATTTCTTCAAACGTGAGTTTGCGTGTGTTGCTTCCATCATTTTGAAGATATTGCCATAATTTTTCGTATTTGCTCATAACAGGTTGATTTTATGAAGATTAATGTACGATATAACCGCTTTCCTCAATAACCGTTTTTCCCGCTTTAGTTTGCATCAATTCGTATAGTTTGTATGCATTTGAATTTTTGTCCAAATCACTGCGAATCATAACATAAACGGGTGCGACAAAAGGATATGTGCCGTTTTTGATGGTTGCCCCGTTGGGTGTTATTCCGTTAATAGCAAGTGTTTTAACAGAATTTCTAAATTCTTCTACCACCATTCGTTCTTTGTAGTAATAAACAGCGTAGCAAATTGCATTTTCTTCCCACCGCACGGTTGAAAAAACGGGGAACATTCCCGGTATTTCCATTTGAGAGGGGAAATCGGCCATTGGCGTTTCCTGCATCACTAAGCTTTCCATCAATTCTTGACTGCCGGAGTTTTGGTTTCTGTGATAGGGAAGGATTTCCGCATTATTTCCGCCGACTTCGTTCCAATGAGTGATTTTTTTTGTATAAATATTGACTATTTGATTATGTTCCAACGAATTAATAGTATTTTGCGGATTTACGATGAAAACAAAAGCATCCGATGCGATTGGTGTTTCGATTAAAGAAACGGATTTATTGTCGGCGTATTCTTGTTCGTAGGGCGACATTTTACGGGCGGAAAAGACAATTTCAGCCGTTCCGTCAATCAAATTAAGAATGGAATTATGTGTTTGCGAAGTTTTTGCCAATTGGTAAATTTCGGGGTGTTCTTCAGATATGACAGTATAAATGTCGAATGCGGGTGTTTTCCATTCGTACTTGAAATTCAATAATTTACAAGTGATAATACGCATCAGCGGTTCATTGGAGGTGGAGCCGTCGATTTTCGGGAAGTTTTCGACGGTAAGTCCTTGGATGTTAAACTCGGAAACAAGTTCGTCGTTTGTACAATTTGTGAATGTGATTACATAAATTGTAATGAGAAAAAACAGGTTTATCTTCTTCATGCTTATATTATTCTAAACTCTTCAACAAATTCAAAACCCGCAAAACCCCCGCCACATTCATCGCAAACGAAATAGCTCCCCGGCTTTGAAACGGCGGATTTCCGTCAAACACTTCAGGTATCGAGCCGATGCAATGTGCGCTCATTTCTTCTTCCAAACCGATTAACATTCGTTCTACAAACGATACGCCGCTGTATTGGTAGAGTTTCAAATAAGCTTCCAAATAGGCTCCGAACAGCCACGGCCACACGGCTCCTTGATGATAGGCCAAATCGCGTTCATGCTGATTTCCAACATAATACGGACGATAACCTTCGCTTTTCGGACTTAATGAACGAATGCCTTTGGGTGTCAATAATTCTTTGGTAACGATATTCAAAACCGTGCGCCGTTGCTGACGGTTCAAAGGCGAATAATCCAACGAAACGGCAAACAACATATTTGGGCGAACACTCCAATCTACAAAACCGCTATCCACATAATCGTATAAATAACCGTATCCGTTGACAAAGGTTTCGACGAACGAAACGGCAGTTCGAGCAGCAATATCCTCCCATGTTTTGGCGAGCGACTCCTCGTTTGATTGTTTCGCTAATTCCGATGCAAACCGTAAAGCATTATACCACAAAGCATTAAATTCTACTACATAACCTGAACGCGGTACAATCGGATGTCCGTCTACCGTCGAATTCATCCATGTAACCGGAGTTTCTTTTCCGTTGGTGCGAATCAATCCGTTGCCGTCTAAATGCAAATTCGGATGTTTATTTTTTTGAATATATCGAATGATTTCCTGCACAAACGCTCCGTAATGGGCGTTACATTGCTCCATCGAAGTGAATTTGGCGTATTGTTGCAATGCCCAAATCGTCCACAACGGCACATCGGGCAAATCAATTTCGTGAATCACTTGGTCGGCGCTACCGTCTTTCATAAAACGGCGTAAAGCAGGCATCGCGGTATCCATCAGTTTTTCAAAACGAACCGGATCGTCAATAGACAGCGAACAACCCGGCATGGAGATAAACAAATCGCGCGCGCGCACCTTGAACCACGGGTAACCGGCCAAAAGATAAGCATCATTTTCCGTGGGGCGATGATAAAATTGTTGCGCCGCATTTTTCAGACAATTGTAGAAACTTGTACGCGGCGTGCGCGTTTGCGCTTCTTCCTCGAATTTTTCTTCAATCAGAGAAGGATTGATAAAAGTATCTCCACCCGAAAAATAAATTGATTCGCCCTTGGCAATTTCTATTTCAAAATAGCCCGGAACATATAAATCTTCCTGATAAGGCAATCCACGCTCTTGTTCTTTTAAATATTCGATGTTTTTATACCAATCGGGATGATAAACAAAGTCCACCGGTTTGCTGAATTGCAGATGCAAATCGGGATAACCTTTGTACATACATGTTTTGATGCCGTTTTCCACTTCGGAATAATTCAAATTGGCGTTGGAATTGGCGAAAGTGAGTTCGTTTACATTTCGGAACGCTAAAAACGGCTTAAAACGCAGAGTTGTAGGCGAATGAGCATCCAGTAAGGTATATTTTATCAAAATCCGGTTTTCAAATGCCGTAAATACTTTTTCTTTCGATAGAATCACGCCGCCTACCCGGTAAATCGTTTTCGGAACCGCTTCAAATTCAAACTGGCGTACATATTTATGCCCGTTGGGACTAAAATGATCACCCGCATACTGATGTACGCCCAAATTAAATTCCGCACCGTGCTGGATAACCGTTTCATCCAACGACGATAACAGAACATGATTGTCGGAATCCAATTCCGGAACGGGACAAACCAACAATCCGTGATATTTTCGGATATTGCAATCGACAATGGTAGTGGAATGATAAGCGCCACCGCGATTGGTGCGCAGAATTTCCCGCTTTAAAGATTCTTCTAAGTTGATTAACAGTGTTTTATCGAATTTCAGGTACCCCATATTTTGATAGTATATGATTTAAAAACCGAAAGATACAACAAAAATTTGAAATAATGCAAATTGTGGAATCGATTTTTTTTATTTTGGAAAAAATCGCCCGTTTATTTGGAAAAATGAAAAAAATTGACTTACTTTGCAGCCGCAAAAAGAAAGGGTTCCCTGGCCGAGTGGTTAGGCGCCGGTCTGCAAAACCGTTTACAGCAGTTCGAATCTGCTGGGAACCTCGAAACATCAAAAACCCGATAGATTAAAGTCTATCGGGTTTTGCTATTTATATGATTTTAAGTATTTATTACGAGTCAATTCGGGAATGTCTTAACAAAGAATATCGGGCAAATCATCCGCAAGGTTACAGTATCTCTCGTTTTAATGATTTGATTAACCGGTATTTGGATGAAAAACGTCCGGTAATGCATATCAAGCACAAAGCGGGCGACAAGCTGTACTGCTGGGTCAACTGAGGATCTCGAAAACAAAAGGAACAATCCTGCAGGACTTAAAAAAGATAGAACGGCAAGACTTGTTGATACCGGACGATTTTGGATTGCAGACGTTTGATACGCAAAACAGAGAAACTCTCATGGACATCATTGAGGACAGGCATGAGAAACGATCTATGATTATTACTTCTCGATACCGGTCAGGGTTGGTATGATGTCATTGGCGAGAAAACAATCGCCGATGCTGTACCGGACAAGATAGTCCATTAATCTTTAGGGTAGAACTCTTTGGGGAATCCTTGAGAGGATGAAAATCCGTCAAAGATGACCGGTATTTATAAACTCTTTTAATTAACAAAAAGTCCTATCCAATGCACCAACAAATAAATTCCCGTTGCCAATAATGCACTCACTGGAATCGTTAATATCCATGCCCACAATAGATTGATGGTAACTCCCCAGCGCACGGCCGATATGCGTTTCGTTGTTCCTACACCGATAATTGCGCCTGTGATGGTGTGCGTTGTGCTGACGGGAATGTGCAGAATTTCAGTAAGATACAGGGTTAATGCACCAGCTGTTTCCGCAACAACTCCCTCGAAAGGAGTAACTTTTGTAATTTTCGTACCCATGGTTTTTACGATTTTCCATCCACCTGACATGGTTCCAATACCAATAACGGTAAAGCAAGCAAGCGGTATCCAATCGTGCATTTCGCCCATATTTTTCATTTGCATAAAATCAGGTAAAGCGATTGCACCGCCGTTGGTGGCCGCGATTAAAGTTGCGCCGATAATTCCCATTACTTTTTGCGAATCATTCATGCCGTGTCCGATACTGAAAAGTGCAGATGATACAAGTTGCAAACGTTTAAACCAGTGA
>BNWW01000067.1 GCA_025999115.1 Bacteroidia bacterium | reverse complement strand
CTGCCTCCAAGAGGCCGGATAACGAAAATGGAAATGTTAATTGATTTATACACAAATAGATAGAATTTTAATACTTCTCTTTATCTTCTATTTGTCAATGAGTTAAAGGGAAGTGCGAAACATTAATCAATCATAATTTAAAAAAAATGAAACTTGTCAACCATTTAGTCCTTCGATTATCAACGACGTTTATTGTGGTATTGTTCGTTTGGTCAGTCGCGTACTTTTTCCTCCAGATGAACGAAATTTACGATGGCATCGACGAAGGTCTGAACAATCTGAAACAGGAATTTATCATCAAGGCAAACACGACCGAAGGTTTTGTTGCCGACATGGTCAAATATAATCCGCTTAACATTATTGTAGAAGAAATTTCTGCCGAAGACGCCCGCGCTTTTCAGGAAACCTATTCGGCGACAACAGTCTATTTCCCTTCCGAACTGGAAAAGGAAGAAGTACGCATGCTCACGACCGCCTTCCGGTGCGAATCGGATAAAAAATACTACCGGCTGAAAATCTTCACCTCTACCGTCGAAAGCGACGATTTGGTAGAAAATATACTTTACACGCTTGCAGGTTTATGGATTGTTTTGGCGTTAGCGCTCGTCTTTTTGGCAAAGAAAATTATTTATAAAAGCAGCAAACCGTTCAGGAAACTGCTTGCCGCGCTGACTGATTTTCAGATGGACAAGTCGAAAATGATCACATTCGAACCGACAAGCATCGACGAATACAGGGAGTTGAACAAAGTGGTAGAGAAATTTTTGCAGGAAAACATGCAGGCTTTCGTCAATCAGAAAAACTTCATCGAAAACATGTCTCACGAGCTGCAAACGCCGCTTGCCATTGCCCTCAACAAGATGGAGCTGATGTTGAACGATAAAACATTAAATCGCCGGCAACTGGAAGAAATCAATACAACGCTGCAAATTCTCAACCGCATGAAAAAGCTCAATTCCGGCTTGCTGCTGCTGGCGAAAATAAAAAACAAACAGTTTGAGGACAACGAGCTGAACTTGAATACGGTGTTTGACGAAACGGTTCATAATTTCAACCACCTTATCGAATACCGGGAAATTAAACTTCAGACAGTAAATAATGCGCAGGTTACAGTCCGGATGAATGTTGATTTGGCTTATGTCATGGCAAGCAATCTGCTGAAAAACGCCATTTCATATAACGTGCAAGGCGGAGAAATAAGTATCGTCTTCAACCCCGATTCCATTACGATTGCCAATGACGGAGAACCTCCCGAAAACAGTAACCGGCAGATATTCGACCGCTATTTCTCTACCGCCGACGATAACCGGTCTTCCGGTTTGGGCTTGTCCATCGTAAAATCCATTGCCGACAGATACCGGTTCGACATCAGCTACCGGTATGAAAGCAAGCACATTATTACGCTAAGGGTGAAATAATCAAAAGGTGAAGAGGCGGCGGCTCCTTTATTTTTTACTTTTTATTTCAACTATTTCTGTTTTATTTCCTTTTACAATAATTACCTGTTTTTTGGCGCAAGTTTGATTTTTTATAACGCAGATTTAATGGATTTGCACAGATTTTTGTCCAACTAAAATTATCAACCCCTGCGGAATAAATAGCCAAAAGCCCGATAATGGAACAAAACACACCCCGATAATACTAAATATTAACAAAAACCAACCCAAAAACTTTGGTGCAGGCTGTTGTTCGCGTTGGATATAATAATGCAAAACTTGTCCAAGAATCCAAAGTGCAATACCGCAAACAAAAAACCAAAATGCCATCCCAAGTTTGAAGTCGGCGCCAATAGAATTAAAAACGCCATTGCGAACAATTTCCGCAAAAATGCCGTTTTTCCATATTGTAACCAATGCTATGAGTGTGTGCAGAATTGCCGTTATAATCAACAAAATTCCGCTGTATTTCCACCATTTTTTTATATTCATTTTTCTATTTTTTTGCCCTTGTGGGCGGTTATATTTTTTTGCACGCAGATAACGCAGATTTAAGGGATTTACGCAGATTCTGCTAATTCTTTCAGTTTCAAATTCATTGCTGCAAAACCATTTTTGGTTTTTTTCGTTCCAAACGTCCAAACCAAAATTCCCCGAAATTTTTCACTTTGAACGAAAGTCGTTGTGCCGTCGCCGTTGTCAATCAGTTCAAAACAGTGTTCGCCATCGAATAACCCTTTGAAAAGCACACTGCCCAACCAACGAAGTTTTTTGTTTTCTATTTTTTCCAACACTTTGGGTTTGAACGTCATACCTGTACCTTCGGGCGGCTCAATCCGAATTTCTATTTTGTTTCCGACTTCCACTTCGCCTTTCAGAGAAGTAATAAACGGATTCCATTCCGGATATTTTCCAAAATCCGTCAACACAGCCCAAACCTTTTCAGGCGGTACATTGATAACTATTTCCGATTTAATTTCTTTTGCCATTGCTGTAAAATTTATAAATACAATGAATAATGATAATGGTTTTATGTTTTTCCATTATTTTTTCAACCAATTTCAAAACGCTCTGCATCTTTTTCAAAACGCTGCTTTGCTTTTTCAAAAAGGTAAGCATCGTTTTGGTAAAAGGTATATACCTTTTCCTCAAACGGTACGCCCCGTTTTTTAAAACTTTTTTAGCACGCGGATAACGCAGATTTTTCAGTTCGGGCGCTTTTGTGAGCGGTGATTATCGTATGGCTGCGCACATTGACTGTAAGCACATATCCATCGCCATAGACATACCAATTTTTCCCTTTCCGAATCATTGAATTTTCATCGGCATTCCGAACCTCCTGCCTGCACCAAGCGACTACATCTTCGACATCTAAACAAAGATTTCGTTTGATACGTTCTTTCCCTAACTCCGTTGTATGCAGTTTATCTGTTAATATCTTTTCTGTCATATTTTTTGTTTTTTGTCAATTGTAATTTTCTTCCTAAATATCTGGAAACCTTTTTATTATATTGTTTATATTCTTCGCCGAAAGTTTCATTCAAAAATTTTTCTTCGCCGAGAATTTGAATATGAAACATCACAAAAAGCAAAACAGCAAATGCAATACTCAAAATATTCGGCGAAAACAGTGCAACTGCCAGATACAGTAAATTGAAGCCCACAAATGCGGGATTGCGGCTGATTTGGTAAATACCGTTGGTTACAAGTTTCGTATTTTGATTTTGCGAATATCCCGCCCGCCAATTTTCGCGCATCACAACGATTGCCGCAATAAAAACAATATCGGCAAAACCTGCCAAAATCAAAGCGGCAATTTTCACGCAAAAAGGCGTGTTGAACGAAAAAAACAAATCGGGCAGCAGAATTGACGCAAATTGCACCACCGCACCCGCATAAGTGAGCGTTTTGGCTCGTTTCTAAAACATTCATATATCTGCTGAATCTTAAAAATCTGTGTCATCTGCGTGCCATAAAATTAACTTGGAAATAACGCCTTCACATCCACATTCGCCTTTTCGCTTTCGGGAATAGTTATCAGTTCATACGGCTGATAATTCTTTATTGAAGCGATGATGTTCGACGGGAACATTTGCACATAATTGTTGAAATCGACCGCCGCCGCGTTGAAGGTGCGCCGCGCTGCCTGCAACTGATATTCCATCTCTTCGATGGACTCTTCGAGGCGCAGGAATTGCTTGTCGGCTTTCAGTTCGGGGTAGTTTTCCACCGCTACTTTGATGTCGGCAAGTTTTTTGGACAGTTCCGAGCCGAGTTGCATTTGCTCGTGTTTGTTGTCCGTTTGCTGCATCTGCGCACGCAGTTCGGCAATTTTAGTGAGCGTGCTGTTTTCGTGCCCCACATAGTTTTGCACGGCAGCCACCAGATTCGGAATCATATCGTTCCGCTGTTTGAGCATCACGTCTATGCTGCTTTCGGTTTGTTTCACACGATTGTTTTTGGCAATGAACTTGTTGTAAGTTACAATAAACCAAAGCAATAGGATAACAACTATTGCTACAATGATAATGAATGTTGTGTTCATATTTTTAAAGTTATAATTTAAAATTTATAAAATATGTTTTTATTTGAAATTACAATTTGTAAAAATGCCGTTGTACCATTTTTCTATTGGAACAAATACAATTCCCTGCGGATTGACGGACATAATCAAATCAACAATTGATTTATGATACAACACATCAGCACTGTTTTCTTGTACCATAAACACCCGCCTTTCATCCAGCGGCACTTTGGATGCGGCATCTTCACTCAATACCATCTTGTCAATCCCTATCCATTCTCCATCATCTTCATCAATTACCCCTTCTGTTTTTTGTGGGTCTAAGAAAGCATATTTATGAAATACATTAGCAACCCAGTAATCGGTATATTTTTCCCCTTTTCTTCCTCTGATAACGGCAGGCACCCATTGTAAACCCTTAATCTCTTGGGATTTCAAAACATCATAGATTTTTCGAGAGAAAACCTGTCGCCCCGTTAAAAAAAGATAATCAACCATTTGCGGCTTTTTGGGGTAAGGCGGACGGAATGTCAAATGAGTAACCGTACCTTCTGCTGCTTTTTCCATATCATAAAGATACTCTATTCCTTCAGGGTCAACATCATCATCGCACATTAATGCAGGTGATTGATATGCACCGTCGCTTTCAATCATGTAATACTCAAATTCGTTTTCCATTTTTTTATTCTCCTTTTAATTTAAAATTTATAAAATATGTTTTTATTTGAAATTAATGTTTTTTGTTAATCAAAACGTCCATTCTTCAATTGGACGGAACTGCACACCTGTCGGATTTTCCGCCATAATCGCATCTACAACGGATTTATGAAATACAGTTCGCGAAAGTGCTTCTCGTAATCTGAACACAAGGCGTTTTTCTAACGGTATCTTTTTCAAGGCTTTCCTGTCTAAAACAAATTTGCGAATACTATATACACGATATTTATATACATATTCCGATTTTTCTTTATCCATTGCCTCTATTTTGTTAGCAACGTTCAAACAGAAATAATCATCGTACACATTTCCCTTGGGGTCTGTCAACTCTGTGGCGATAAAACGAACCCCTTCGATGTTCAATTTTTTAATCACATCGGCAATTTTTGATGTTACATAATTTTCAGGACCTTTCAATAAATCTGCCAAAACCGGATTACGGGGAATGGGGTCATTAAACTCTATTTCTATCAACGTTGGATTAATGTCATCGGGTTCATACCCTACTTCTTTAATTAACGGATAAGTCTGGTCTGATTTGCGTTCAATCAGATAATAATCAAATTCATTTTCCATTTTTTATTCTCCTTTTAATTTAAAATTATCAATATTTATTTTGTCTAAACTATGATTTTAATGTGATTCTTTCAATCATAAAAATCAAATCAATCATTTTTAAAATCACAGTTCAGACATTTTAATTTTCCGCTCCCGCCATAATCAACTGTTCCACAATTTCGGTATAACCGGCTTCCGAAGCATACGCCAAAGCCGATTTTTGCTGCAAATCTATGCAATTCACATCGGCGGCATTGTCGATAAGCAGAGCCGTAAAATCGTTGTGTCCGCCGCGTGCTGCCTGAATCAGCGCAGTTTCGCCCAACTCGTTTTTGGCGTTGACTTCCGCGCCTTTTTCGAGCAGGGCTTTGGCAATGAAACGGTTGTTGCAGATTGCTGCAAAATGCAGCGGCGCGTTGCCGTTGAGCAGTTTTAGATTGACATTTGCGCCCGCCGCGAGCAGGATTTCCGCAACGGCAAGATTGTTGCCTGTGGTGGCAATTACGAGTGCCGTTTCGCCGTTGTCATTCAGCGCGTCAATGTCGGCAATCGACTGTTTTACAAGCACGTTCAGCACTTCGGTTTGTCCGTTGTGGGCGGCTTGGTGAATGGCTGTGTTGCCGAAATTGTCCTTTGTGCTTTCCGTGCCTTCGGTCAGCACGGCGATGGAGTCGCGCAAGCCGTTGGCAGTGGCGTAGTCGAGAGCCGTGTGCCCGTTGTTGTCCTTCACGGTCTTGTCCGCGCCGAGCGAGAGCAGGAATTTGGTAACTTCGGTTTTGCCTTCCGCGAGGGTGTACATCAGCGGCGTTTTGCCCTCTTTGTCGGTGGCATTCACATCAGCCCCGCCGTCTGCCAGCAGTTTGATGATTTCTTTGTTGCCCGAGCGCGACACGCTGTGCAGCGGCGTTTGGCTGTTGTTGTTCGCCTGATTGACGTCGGCGTCCTGTTTCAACAAAATCAGGACAATGTCGCGTGCGCCTTTTTCGGCGGCGTAAAACAGGGGCGTATTGCCCATTGCATCGCGTTTATTGACATTGACGCCGCCTTTTTTCAAGAACGCCTCAATCACGCCTTTCTGCCCGTTTTTACAGGCGTTTAGGAATAAATTATCCAAGTCCATAAAGTATTATTTTAAATGATTTATATTTGAAATTTATATTATTGCAATTTATTAAAATACCGTTCTGCTTTGGCTTTGGCGGCAAGTATCTTTTCTTCGTCAATATTGTCGATTGCATATTGCGGCAAACCGAAATTTTTGCCTGTCAATTCTTTGATTACCTTTATCATACAGCCCAATGCAAACCAGTCGCTTTCCTGCGAAATTGCCTGTTTCAGGTAAGGTAAAGCCCTTTCAACCAACGATTTGCTTTTTCGGCGAGAATACATTTGCATAAAAGAAGTTGCCGACCAAGTGCGGCATTTGGCGCAGGTATCGTTCAATAAATGTTCGCCAAGCAGCGGCATTTCCTTTACGCCGCCAATCCAACCGAGAACGATAATCGCCTGTTCCCGCAATCTGTCATTATCGGCATTGGCAAATTTTCGGGCATACGCCAATGTGCGCTCTTTTTCTATTTTTTGACTGTCGGCAATCTTTCCCAAACAGAAAATAATGCGGGGGTGAAAATCAATGTCCTCGTTATTGTCTAATTTTGAGAACAAAAGTGCTGCCGCATTTTCCCTGTGCTCGTCAAAACGCGCCCATAAATCTCTGCGAAAATCATCATTTATCTTTTTGTCCGTCATCAACGAATAATGATATTCGACATAAGGGCTTTTCATCAGTTCCCAAACAAACTCAAAGTGCTCGTCTTCGGTTTTTTGCGCCTTTTGAAACCATTTTTCAAATTCCTGTAATGTTTTCATATTGAAATTATTGCGTGTTTTATCTTACTATATAGCTGGCTCACTGAGGCTCGTTTTCACAGTTTCTCAATCAGGTCTTTTCTTACTAACTCCCACGCCTCTTGTGGATTGTAATTTTCGTCAGGGCGTAAAAGCATTTCGGTGTCGCCGAGAAATTCATCGTCTTGCAGTTTGAGTTCCATATTCAACAGGTATTCTTTTTGCGTTGGCGGATTATCAACAACGAAATTTATGTATTCACGGTAACAACGAATAATTTTCTCTATCTCAACAGTTTGCGTTGACAACGCTTTCCAAAGGTCAAACAAATCTCGCCCTTTTCGGCGTTGATATAAAGCACGAACTTTTGTACCGAGCAATTCTTCTAATTGATAGGTTGTTGTTTTGCAAGTTCCTGAATACCATTGATTATTGACACTAAAATCGTGTTGTATCAGTCCTAAAACATTAAAATGTTCTCTCGTGTTTATTTCTACTTTTAAGCGTATTGGAAGTATCGGCGGAATTTCACTTTCAAATCTGAAAATCAACGTGTTGTTATGTGCCAAATGTTCTGCCAAATATTCGTCATTGTACAATTCGCACAATGCACGACAAATTATGAGGTCTTGTTCTATTTGATAGTCATTTTTCCAAGAAAAATGCTCTTGCCATTGTTTTATTGCCGGTTGTGGTATCATAAGTCGTCAATTTCGATTGTTTCGTTGATAATTATTTTCCATTTAGCGTTTGTTTCACAATTTTCGGTTAATTTGCTGTATTTTAATGGAATTTTAGTAAATTTCAAACCAAATTCTTGTGATTTTTCAAATAAAACTTCGGCTAATTTTTCTTGTTCCAATTCGTTCTCCAATAAATAACCAAGCCGTTGAATGGTTGCTGTCGGCACATATTCAAAAAACAATTTGTCTAATTTCTCAAAATTTATTGATTCTGCTAATTCGTATAAAACTGTACAGGCGCGATTTAAACCTCCAATTTCTTTTTGAAAGGTAATTAAATCGGCAGAAGTAAGTTCCGGACTTGAAACCAAAATGTCGCCGTTTTCTGTTCGGAATGGTTTTAACCACGTTTGCGGAATAGTTTTGCGTGTGGAAATAAAAGCAATTTTGCTTCCTTTTTTGATTGTATCTCGTAATGGTGGAAAGGTTGTAATCACCGAAAACACTTGCGGTTTTTGGTGCGCTGCGCCATAAAAAACACCTGCATTTAGTAACGAAATATAATAATCACGGTTAAGATATTTCATTAAATCGTTAATGTAAAGTTCGGGCGGTATCATACCTCGCAGAGCATAGCCAATCGGAATAACAGCATAAAATCCCTTCAAAACAGGCATTATCTCTGTCTTTGCTACCAACCGATTTAATGCACTCTTCACGCCACTTTCCTGTATCCCGGGAAATCGTTCTTTAACTTCTTGAAAAGAGAAAGTTGAACGACCTCGTTTTTGCAAGTCATTCACCCAATCTTTTATTTTGTACAGTGTATCTTTGGTCATAATAAATAAATTTGTTTGCAAAGATACGCATTTTTCGGCAATTATCGCAAACAAATTTTATTTTATTTAGCAGACAAGTATCAGAAATTTTCAACTATAAAATTGATTATCTTTTCTTTGCGCTTTGTGATTTTTTCTTTGTCCCAAATAATGTCGATTTAAGTCATATCTTGAATTTAATACTTTCCAAACATCTGTCTAAAAATTTCTCATACTCTTTCAGCCGTTCAATAACTTTTTCTTTATCAAGAATATCATTGTCAGCACCTAACCAATCTTTCCTTTCAACGACAGCAACATCTGCCCGCTTGGCGCAGTGGCGGACTCACTGAGGCTCGCGCGGGAACGAAACTTCCAAAATCGCGCTGCCGTTTGTGCGGGCGACACCCGCCATTGTGCCAAACCGCTCGTTAAATGACGTTTTTTCAATCGCACAACCTTTTCTTAACCCACATTGCAGCCTCCCCTTTATCGAAGTGTTAAAAGATCAAAAATATCCAAGTTGAATATGCATTATACGTTCTGTGGGCTGGTGTATATGTTAAAACATTCGTTTTTTGGTGCTAAAACCACGAAAAAGTCCCATGTGTGGCACCCGGCTTTTTGGAGGATAGGTGGCACTATTCGTACCT
>BNWW01000066.1 GCA_025999115.1 Bacteroidia bacterium | reverse complement strand
AAACTCAATAATATAAGGATTAATTAAAGATATATATAATGAAGAAAGTGAAAAATGAAGAAAAGTATTCAAAATACAATTCAGTCGGAAAACGGAAACGGTAAAAAGTTCGCATTAATTTATTAAAATACTTTCTCATGTCTTGCCGATGTTGTGAAACATTGACTTGGCTTTTTGTCGTTCCGTTTTTTAAGACTTAAAAGTTCCAAGTCTTAAAGACTTGAAGAGAAGAATAAAGATGATTTTTTAAAATATAATATTATTAACAATTAAAAGAAGAAAGTAATGAAAAAAGTATTTCAAACAATGACGATGTTCCTGATTATGGGAACATGGAATGTAAATGCACAAGTGCGTATCGGTAGTGATGCGGAACCGAATCCGTCGGCTATTTTGGATTTGAACAAATCCAATACGGAAAATGCCAATACGATGGGTTTGGCTTTGCCGAGAGTTTCGTTATCGTCTTTGACGACTAAAATTCATGGGGCGGATACGCCGCCCGAAGGAATGTTGGTTTACAATACTAATACTACAACAGGTGTTGGTTTGTATTATTGGAAAACAAACACTTGGGTAAAAATTGGAGAAGGTGGTAATTTACCAAGCGGCACTACTGTCAATCAGGTTTTAAAATGGAATGGTACGGCTTGGGCGGTTGCGGCGGTTGATTCGACAATGATTGCCGACGGCGCTTTATCGGGAACCGATTTAGCTAATAATGCAATCACAACGACAAAGATTCGAGATTTGAATGTTACGACTGTGAAAATTGCTGCTAATGCTGTTGATTCAACGAAAATCAAAGACCTTGCAGTTGGACAGCAAGATTTGGCGCCCAATTCAGTGAATACTTCTAAAATATTGAACAATGCAGTTACGGTAGCAAAATTACCGGCAGGTGCAACTGCAACTTCTTTTCTACGTGGCGACGGCACTTGGGTGACACCCACGGATAACAACACAACTTACACCGGTTCGACGTCTATTACATTAAACGGTACAAGTTTCCAAAGGGCGGCGCTGACGGGAGATGTTACATCTGCGGCTAATACGAATACTACGACTATTGCAGCGAATGTTATTGATTCAACGAAAATCAAAAACCTTGCAGTTGGGCAAGAAGATTTGGCGCCTAATTCGGTAAATTCTTCTAAAATTCTGGATGGGACGATTGTTGCAGCCGACCTTGCAAGTAATGCAGTAACAAATGTGAAGATTGCCAATGCCGCAGTTGATTCTGCTAAAATTGCAAGCAATGCAGTAAAAACAATCCATATTAATAACAATGCTGTTACTTCGGCGAAAATTGCCGATGGAGCTGTAACGCTGGCGAAAATCGCCGCAAGCGTTATTGATTCGACGAAAATCAAAAACCTTGCAATTGGGCAAGAGGATTTGGCGCCTAATTCAGTGAATACTTCTAAAATATTGAACAACGCAGTTACGGTAGCAAAATTACCGGCAGGTGCAACTGCAACTTCTTTTCTACGTGGCGACGGCACTTGGGTAACACCCACCGATAACAATACAATTTATACAGGTTCAACGTCTATTACATTGAGCGGTACGAGTTTCCAGCGGGCTGCATTGACGGGAGATGTTACAGCAACGGCGAACACTAACGCAACGACAATTGCCGCGAATGCTGTTACTTCTGCAAAAATTGCTGATGGAACAATTGTTGCAGCTGATTTAGCCGCTGGTGTCGTAAACAATGCTGCACTGACAGCTAATATCAATGGCGCCTCACAAAGTTTTACTGCCAATTCGGCAACTGCTGTTAATCTGGGAACAATCTATGCTCCGACAGCGGCAGGCACCAACGGATATTTATTGGTATCAAACGGGAGTGGTGCGCCTGCTTGGAAAGCAGTTGATACAGCCATCCCTGTTGGAACCGTTGTTAATGGGATTCTGGAAAATTCAGGATTAGAAGTAGATTTGGCGAATGGGTCGAGTGGTTATTTTTATGCAAATAACGAAAAAAGACATACAGCCCATACGTATTTAGGACAAAAAATAACATTGAACAAAGGTGTATGGGAAGTATTTGTCGGCGCAGTGATAGAAATAACGACTTCGCATTGGCTCGCCAATCAAGGCAGAGCGATATGGGCAAGAACAAGTCTATCGTCGTCTTCCAGTGGCGATGTTAGAACTGGTTTTTCTTTCCATGGGAACGACTTAGTATCGGGTATGTGCATACAACCAATGAAATTTGGAAAAATCGAAGGATCATTCTTGATTAATGTTACCGCTGATAATACCGTTCTTTATTACAGGACAAATGATATATCCTTCTATCAAGCAGCTGCCCAAGCAACTTCTGAGCACATGAGACTAAACGGTTCCGGTTATGGCGAAAATTATATCCATGCTATTCGATTAAAATAATTTCCGCAATCAAGCCAACAATGCCCTCGCAGATGATTTTTACCTTGCGAGGGCATTGTTGGGGGTTGCAAACCAACAATTTTGGCTCGCATCCGATAAAGTATGTTTTCTACTTTACTCTTTCGCATAATCGACCAAAAAAATATGCTATTTCAAGGCATCCAAAATTCGCTCCTCATCCATCCCGCAAAGCCGGTACAATTCCGCAATCGACCCATGCGGCACAAACCTATCAGGAATCCCAATCCGTTTTATTTCCGGATGATAACCGTTTTCCGCCATAAACTCCATTACCGCCGAACCTAACCCTCCATTAATAACACCATCTTCCACCGTAATAATCCGCCGGTAATTTTGTCCAATTTTATGTAGTAAATCTTCGTCGACCGGTTTCAGGAAAACCATATCGTAATGCGCCACATCAAAGCCTTGCGCTTTCGCTTTTTCAATAGCGGCGGCGGCAATATTTCCAATCGGGCCGATGCTGACAACGGCAATATCTTTACCTTCTTTCAAACGGCGGCCTTTCCCGACAGGCATGATTTCCAAGGGTTTGCGCCAATCTTTCAATTCGCCTCGTCCGCGCGGATAGCGAATCACAAATACGCCTTGATTGGGTTGTATGGCTGTATACATCAAGTTGCGCAAAGCAATTTCGTTCAAGGGCGATGTCACGGTAATGTTCGGAATACAACGCAAATAGGCCAAATCCAAGACACCGTGATGCGTAGCACCATCTTCGCCTACCAATCCGGCGCGGTCGAGGCACAACACCATATTCAGATTTTGCAAAGCAGCATCGTGAATCAAATTATCATAGGCCCGCTGCATAAATGAGGAATAAATATTACAAAACGGCAACATTCCTTCTTTGGCTAATCCGGCCGAAAACGTAACGGCGTGTCCTTCGGCAATGCCCACATCAAAGGTGCGGTGCGGCATTTCTTTCATTAAAAAAGTCATCGAACAACCGGTGGGCATGGCCGGAGTTATACCGACGATCCGCTCATTCTGTCGCGCTAACTCTACCAACGTATGACCGAAAACATCTTGATACAAAGGCGGTTGATTGTTGCAGTCGGCCACAATGCGTTCTCCTGTTTCGGGATTGAATTTGCCCGGCGCGTGCCAAAGTATCGCATCATTTTCAGCAGGTTCAAAGCCTTTGCCTTTGGTCGTCAAAACGTGCAAGAGTTTGGGGCCTTGCATATCTTTGATGTCGTCTAACACTTTGATTAAACCTTTGATGTCGTGGCCGTTAATCGGTCCGAAATAGCGGATATTAAATCCCTCGAAGGCATTGTGTTGTTTGGTCAGCAAGGATTTCAGACTGTTGTTGAAACGAAGGATAAAACCTTTACCGGCATCTTGAATCATGCCGCGTTTCCGCAAAAATTGATACAATTTGAAACGAATCGAATTGTAAGTGCGCGAAGTGGTAATTTTCACTAACGAATGACTGAAACCGCCCACCGGACGATCAATCGCCATATTATTATCATTCAAAATAATCAACAAATCGTTCGGATCGGACGAAGCGTTATTGAGGCCTTCAAACGCCAGACCGCCGCTCATAGAGCCATCGCCAATCACGGCCACAATTTTTCGTTTTTCGTTTTTCAAACGGGAAGCAATCGCCATTCCCAGCGCGGCCGAGATGGAATTGGAAGCGTGTCCGGCGATAAACGAGTCGTATTCGCTTTCCTGCGGATTGGGAAAACCGCTCAATCCGCCGAATTGTCGCAGTGTAGGGAAAGCATCGCGGCGGCCGGTCAGAATTTTATGCCCGTAAGCCTGATGCCCTACATCCCAAACAATCTTATCGTAGGGCGTATTAAAGACATAATGCAGCGCAATCGTGAGATCGACAGCGCCCAAACTCGAACCGAAATGACCTGGATTTTCGGACAAAACTTCAATGATATAGCGACGGAGTTCGCCGCTCAATTCATCCAACTGATCAATATTCAACCGGCGCAGATCGTCCGGCGAATCTATTTTCGACAATAATTGATATGCAGAAGTATCCACCATATTTTCAAAAGAAAAGTGCAAAGGTACGAAAAAAATTTCTCCTATCGTTTGGCATTCTCGAAAAAATATTCTACTTTTGCGCCTCGAAAATGATGGCGAGATAGCTCAGCTGGTTAGAGCGCATGATTCATAATCATGAGGTCCGGGGATCATAGCCCCGTCTCGCTACTTGAAAATGAGAGGTTTACAATGAAAAATTAATCTCTCTGTTTTTTGTTTGCACACAATTTGCGCACAACTTTTTTAATTAGAAAAGGCTTTAACACAAGGAAAGTCGCAGCAAGAACGCTTCCCCACAAGTTTTGCATTCCGCTGATAATAAACAATGGAAAGGATAAAAATGGATTCATCTACCGTAAAACTCGTTGGATCGATATAGCTGATGTTTTTTCTCTGTGCACTTTGTGTCCTCTGTGGTTATTCCATCTTTTTTAATCGTTTTCCGCTTGTTAGGCGGTCGCCCGATTTTCTTTATGTTATTTGTTTAGTAACCAATCTATTGCATTTACTTGTTTCACTCCGTTGTGGCTGTCATTTTCGTAGTCCATTGTAATTAAAGGTCGCTCGTTATAACCGGGAATTTTGTCAAACGGGGCGAGTTCGCGTGTAAGTGTTATCGGGTCTTTTACAGAATATGAAACCTGAATATATTGCGTGTAACCGTTTGCTGTGAGAACACCTGCGATATTTCGTGCCGAACTACTCGAAAATTTTCGCCATTTTCTGCCAATCCAACGGCTTCGGGAAAACCTCCTATACGCATATATTCAGCAAAAGTACGGTCGGAGTTGCTGATTTGCCTGTAAATTCCAAATATTCGGTAAATGATTTCTCGTTATGAATCAAGGATATACACAATTTCAGTCAACAAAAATGTCTTATACAATAAACAAAATATAAATCATACTTGCCATTATGAAAATTATATTTTACATTTGCAGCCTATTTAATAATTTAAAATAATGAAGTATGAAAACAAATTTTTTATTTCCACACAAGTTTCGGTTGATTGGATGGATTTTATTGATACCATCTGTTGTATTAGGTTATATGGTTATTTTTGAGGATTTTGAGTTTTCTTTTCTCAATATCAAATTACTGTCTTTATTACCTACGGGATTTGACACAACACCGGGTATAACTTCTGTTACTTCCCCGTTATGGGAAACGATTAATGATAATTTTACTCAGGAGTTAATAGGTATTTTATTCATTGTTAGTGCTATTTTTGTAGCCTTTTCTAAAGAAAAAAAAGAAGATGAATACATTGCTAAAATTCGGTTGGAATCTCTTTTATGGGCTACATACGCAACTTTTGTAATTCACATTTTATGTCTGTTGTTTTTTTATGATTTTACCTATTTGACGTCAATGATTGTAAATACGTTTACTTTGTTGATTGTCTTCATTGTCAGATACAATTTTATTATTTACCGTTCAAAGTCTATAAGCAATGAAGAATAATTTAAGAGTTGAACGCGCCATCCTCAGAGTAACACAACTCCAAATGGCGGAAAAAATTGGCGTGAGCCGCCAAACAATTGTAGCAATTGAGAGCGAAAAATATGTACCTTCAACAGTATTGGCAATGAAAATTGCTAAAGTTTGCAACAAAAAAGTAGAAGACATCTTTTTTTTAGAAGATACAGACTAAACGTCAAAACTGTTGTCTGTCCATAGTCAACAGTTTTTTTACATATTGTCAAATGAAATCGAAAAAACTATTGAGTATTAAGCTCATCGCTCGTCATTTCGCACAACGTGCCAGCGGCTTGCTGTAGTGCGGGGGAACACAAATGTTTTTGCGGGCGAAAAAGTTTTAAGTTTAGAAAAATTTCTGCGGACATACACCCCGCATTACAGCAAACCGCCTGTTGAACTAAACCTTCGGTAGCTCCCTGCATCTCGCACAATTATTGCGACAAATATAAGGAAATATATTATATTGCAGGATGTTTCATTTAAAAATTTTAATTATGCCATTCAAAAAAAAGTTATTACACAACGGTATCCCAGGCCAAGGACATTGTGCCGGGATTCAGGGAAGCCTTTTCCCTGTTTGAAGAACGTGTCGTCCTGAACGGATTTAGTCAAGGACTATTAGTAAATTATGGTCGCTGTATTGCTCATGTAGCGTTACATTTCGGGCGAGTTCCGCACGAAATATCCGCCGAAGAAATCAACACGTATTTGTATCTTAAAACTGTTCACGAAAACCTTTGTGAGAGTTATTTCAAGCATACCGTTTTCGGTATGCGGTTTTGGTTTAGACTGTTCGGTAAAGACGAACACGCGCTCAGACTGCCGGTTATCAAAAAGGACAAGAAACTTCCGGAAGTATTATCGAAAGAAGAGTGCAAAGAATTGTTCAAAGCGCCACGCAGTCTGAAACACCGGTTTCTGCTGGCGTTTACGTATTCGGCAGGTTTGCGTTTGAACGAAGTGCGGCATGTCAAAATCAGTGATGTAGATAGCCACCGTATGCAGATACGGGTCCGTATTCTATCCATGCACACGCTTCGTCACAGTTTTGCCACCCATCTCTTGGAAGACGGAGTGGATCTTTACACGATTCAGCATTTGCTTGGACACTCGCAGTTGAGGAGCACCCTTGTCTATTTGCATGTCGCACAGGTTATTCCCAAAGTTGGGCACAGTCCGCTGGATACGCTTTACGGCTTCTGAGCAATGAAACCTCAATATGAATTAGCGGATATTATCCGTCAATACGGCGAAAAATTTACAGCGGAACGAACCGTGTTGAAGTACCACCAAAAGGTATTGAGTGCTATTGAGCGATGCCGAACGGCGGCTTTGGGCGGACACGTTGAGCGTTGCTCAGACTGTGGCCAGGAACGGGTGAGTTACAACAGTTGCCGCAACCGTCATTGCCCCAAATGTCAGGGCAGCAACCGCGATAAATGGATAGAGGCAAGGCAGGAAGATGTTTTGGCGTGTAAATACTTTCATGTGGTATTTACGCTTCCCGAATGTCTGAATACTTTTTGCCTGCATTATCCCGAAAAAATGTACTTTCTCGTACAAAGATTACAGCGATAATTCCAAAACAAAGACAATGACATTGGACGCTGTCGAGTTTTTAAGGCGTTTTTGCCTGCATATTTTGCCCAAAGGTTTTCGCAAGATAAGGCATTTTGGGATATTAGCTTCACGCAATAAAGCAGAACTGAAATCGCAACAGAAAAAGATGAATCCACTCGAAACCGACAGGCAAAAACGGGTATATACAAAAGTATTCTTTGATAAAAAGCAGTGTCCCTGCTGTAAAACGGGAACAATGGAAATTTTGTGGAGTTTCAGGGCTAATGCTCCACCGGAAATATGGACAAAGAGTAAAAAAGTTGTTCTAAAATCCGATTTGTAACCCCAATCTGTTTCTGCCTTAAAAACGGCGGACAGCTATGCTATTGTTCAAAATCGAAAAAAAACGAACTCGAAACCGGAAAAGAATGAAAATAAAAAACACAAAATAAAAACGGCTCAAAAACTTTTGCCAAACACACCAAAATGGACAAAACCGGCATAAAATCTACCAAACTCCTGCCAACTTTTATCTCTCCGGAATTCAATCCGATTATTGAAACCCCATAGAGAAAAATCGCTCATTTACCACCGCTACCGAAGCCAAAGTTCAACGATGGCTTAAATCGCAACTCCGCTACGCTGCGTTGCGTTTAAGCCTTTATTGTTATCTGTCGTTTATTTCTGTTGATTTCCTTTTTTTCCTTTTTCAGAGAGCATTTTTATATTATTCAAGTATTCCTGCTCTATTGGCGACAAGGTTTTTTGCACATATTTTTTGTATTCCGTATGCGCCTTTTCTATTGCTTGACCGTGCGAAACAGTTCCGGCATCGTTAAGTATTTTTCGACCATCAGCAGATAAAATGGCATCTAATTGTCTGATATAATCCTGCATGGTCATGGTTTGCTGCTCAATGGCTCTTGCTTCGGCGAAATCAAAATAACCCGAAACAATGTTATTCAGCACTTTCAACTCTTTTTCATTCAAATAATTTTTTGCGATTTCCGTATCTTTTTTTGTTACCTGCTCACCTTTGAAATTGGTAAGTCCCATAAACTCTTTTTCTGCATCGGCACGACTGTAAATGACTTCCGAAGCCGTATTGCCGTGTGTGGCATAATGCAGTTTGTTTTGTACGATTTTGAAAAACATAAGTGTTTCGTCTGCTTTCGGGTCGTAGTCAATGCTTAGTGCGTACAAATCAAGCACTTGACGATAAATCAATTTTTCGCTGCTGCGAATGTCTCTAATTCTGTCGAGCAACTCTCGCCAATAGCCGCCACCTCCGAGGTTTTTCAATCGCTCATCGTCCATCGTAAAACCTTTTACAATGTATTCTTTCAGTCGCAAAGTCGCCCACTGACGAAATTTTGTGGCTATTTTGGAATTGATACGGTAACCAAGCGAAATTATCATATCAAGGTTGCAATATTTTACCTCTTTTGTCTGCGTTTTTCCTTCAATAGCACCGTGCTCAGTGGTATGTAAGAAATTCTTACTAACCACATTTTCTTCCAATTCGCCGCTTGCCAAAATATTTTTTATGTGCATTGTGATATTCGGGCGGGAAGTTTGAAAAAGTTCTGCCAAATGTGCCTGCGTGAGCCACGCCGTTTCACTTTCAAAACGCACATCTACCGAAATTGTATCATCTCCGGTTTTGAAAATGATAAACTGATTGGGCTTTTCGGGGAATTTATTGGGTTCTATGTTTTGTTGTGAGGGCATAAAATTTAATTATTATTCATCTGTCATTATTTCCTTATTTTTCTCTTTCAATTTTTTTATTGCCTCTTTCTCGAGTGCTATAATTCCTTTTTCGGGTGTTGGTAAATCTTCGGGCAT
>BNWW01000065.1 GCA_025999115.1 Bacteroidia bacterium | reverse complement strand
AATATGTCGCAGCTACGCAGCTCTGGATTTGTTTATGCTCTTATTACCGTGCGCTTACGCACACGGCTACAAGGATGTTGGCGCTATGCGCCTTTTCGCACAAACACATGGTTTTGCTGCTGATCCAATAAAAGGCATATCAAAAGTCAAAGAGCCAATTCGGTTGAGGATAAAAACTATCCAACGGTAATCAATCGCTTTATCTGGAAACTTGCCAATGCCATTAAAGCCCAAAAGATTGTGGAACAGCAAAACAACCGGCATGGTTTTTCTATGGGGTCGATACGGTCAAAAGTCAATCTGATTGAGTATGTGCAAATGTTGGCAGAGAAAAAACGGACAAAGCCGGGCGGTGATAAACGAGGTAATTGCATGTCTTACATAGCGTTGGCACATCAATTGAAAATTTACAGTGGCGCAAAAACGGCATTTAGAGAAATAGACAAAAACTACTGTCAAGGATTTGTTGAATACCAGAAAACGGCTGTAAATGCCAACAATGGGAAACGCTTGTCGGTCAATAGTCAATACGCCCTGTTTTTATCCGAATATCAAAAGCGGCTTTTTGTTTGCCTGTTTCAGCGGGTTGCGATTCAGCGATGTAAAAGGGCTTACATGGGGAAAGTTACAAAGAGATAACGGCGGGAATATGTTTATCAATTACGTCCAAAAGAAAACAGAGAAACAGGAATATTTGCCGATTAGCAAGTCGGCTGTAAAATATTTGCCGGAAAGAGGCGATGCAAAGGATGATGATTCGGTTTTCAAATTTCCGGGTGGCGGATATGTGAATTTACAGTTGCGACAATGGGCATTTACGGCAGGGATAAAGAAGAAAGTAACTTTTCATGTGGCAAGACACGGGAATTTTTCTTTTCGACTGAAAGAGAGTAGGTTACAAGAATATTTTTCTTGACAGGTAACGATTTAGAAACGAGCGAGTCTCGTTTATTTACGTCATTTTTCACAAAGTACAAAGAACGATATTGAACTGTAAAGTTACAAAAGAATCCTCATATTACCAATATACTCAATCATTTCTTTTCCTTTTTTCCAATCTATTTTGGTTACTCATAACGAAATGCTTTTACAGTTTTAACCCTTCATTACAAACTTAAAAACAGAAGTTTAGGCAGGCGGGAATAAGCATTGGGCAACAATATGGAAATGAGCGAAATTCCTTACCTTGCTTCGTTTTTTCATTGTTTCAAATAATTTCGCTATTATAACTACTTTTTGAGAGAAACCACAACAATCAATACCTTTTCTATTTCTATTTTTCGGACAGTATGAATATAGGCAAAGAATTTGTACCTTTGTTACATCCCTGTTATGTTTGGCGACGGTATTCCTTTGTTCCCATCCAAGATGAAAACATCAAGATGGGAATTGTGCGGTAGCAAGACGTTTGAATCCGGTATATTAAAAGCCAATTACGTGTTATCTTCATAACAGAACATTTTCGAATCAAAAACAGCATGAATGGACAACTTCCTGAAAAAAACATTCAAAAATCCGTTTTGGTCGAAAAACCACCGTGTTTTGTCGAAAAAGCCTTTTGTGTATTTTGAACGCCTTTACTTTTGTCGCTTCAGATTAAAATAGAAAACAGACATGAGGAAACAGGTCGGACGCTATAACATCCAGGCGTCGTTTGTCGGATATGAACCGGCGACAATCAGGGAAGTGATGGTTTCGTCAGCTAAAGAAACCGTACTGGAGATTACAATGAAGGAAAATGTACAGGCATTGGACGAAATAGTTGTCCGTCCGAAGACGAACAAGGAAGCGCCGCTCAACCCGATGGCATTGGCCGGGGCGCGGATGCTCAGCGTGGAAGAAGCAAGCCGTTATGCAGGCGGTTTTAAAGTACTGGAGAATTTTATGAAAAGGGAATTGAATCAGTGATTCTATTTGACCGGATAATGCCAATAGCCTTTTTAAATAAACGCTAAAAACTTATAATTATTAGAATGATTGTCAAGACTGACGGTCTAACCAGTTTTTATCTGCTTGTGTATAATCCCCAATTTTATGCTAACTTTGCACCTCAATTTTATTGTTTATTGCTTAAAAAATACTTTATGACCGCAGAAGAATATTTCAATAAAGGAAATGAGTTCGCTAACAATGGCGATTTCAACAGCGCTATTGAAAACTACAGCAAAGTAATTGAAATAACTCCAGACATTGCAGGGGCGTACTACAATCGCGGTATTGCAAAATCCAATTTGGGCGACTATCAAGCAGCCATTGACGATTACACCAAAGCAATTGAAATTAATCCAAACGATGCAAAGGTGTACAACAATCGCGGCAATGCAAAAGACGATTTGGGCGACTATCAGGCAGCCATTGACGATTACACCAAAGCAATTGAAATTAATCCAAACGATGCAAAGGTGTACAACAATCGCGGCAATGCAAAAGACGATTTGGGCGACTATCAGGCAGCTATTGACGATTACACCAAAGCAATTGAAATAAATCCGGAATTTGCACAGGCGTATTGCAATCGCGGCAATGCAAAACAAAATTTGGGCGACTATAAGGTAGCCATTGATGATTACAACAAAGCCATTGAAATTAATCCAAACTATGCAGAGGCATACTGCTTTCGCGGCAATGCAAAATACGCTTTGGGCGATGAACAGCCCGCCATAGACGATTACAGCAAAGCAATTGAAATAAATCCAAACGATGCAGTGGTATACTTCTTTCGCGGCAATGCAAAAGACGATTTGGGCGATAAACAGGCAGCCATAGACGATTACGACAAAGCCATTGAAAAAGACCAAAACTTTGCAGAGGCATACTGCAATCGCGGCAATGCAAAATACGCTTTGGGCGATAAACAGGCAGCCATTGACGATTACAGCAAAGCCATTGAAATCAATCCGGAATATGCAGGTGCGTATTACAATCGCGGCAATGCAAAACAAAATTTGGGCGACTATAAGGTAGCCATTGATGATTACAACAAAGCCATTGAAATTAATCCAAACTATGCAGAGGCATACTGCTTTCGCGGCAATGCAAAATACGCTTTGGGCGATGAACAGCCCGCCATAGACGATTACAGCAAAGCAATTGAAATAAATCCAAACGATGCAAAGGCGTACTACAATCGTGGCAATGCAAAATCCGATTTGGGAGAATATCAGGCAGCAATTGACGATTACAGCAAAGCCATTGAAATCAATCCAAACTATGCAGAGGCATACTGCTTTCGCGGCAATGCAAAATTCTATTTGAAAGACTATCAGGCAGCCATTAACGATTATAGCAAAGTCATTGAAATAGAACCAAACGATGCAAAGGCATACTACAATCGCGGTATTGCAAAATCCAATTTGGGCGACTATCAAGCAGCCATTGACGATTACACCAAAGCAATTGAAATTAATCCAAACGATGCAATAGCATACAACAATCGTGGCGTTGCAAAAGCCGCTTTGGGCGATAAACAGGCAGCCATAGACGATTATAGCAAGGCCATTGAATTTAATCCAAACGATGCAGAGGCATACGGCAATCGCGGCAATGCAAAATTCGCTTTGGGCGATTATCAGGCAGCCATTGACGATTATAACAAAGTCATTGAAATAAATCCAAACTATGCAGCGGCGTACAACAATCGCGGCTATGCAAAATATAAATTGGGCAAATACGATGATGCAATAAAAGATTGTGATAAAGCCATTGAATTGGATGACAAAGATGCAGATTCATATTTGAGCAGGGCAGAGTGTTATTATAAATTGAAAAAGTTTGATAAGGTAAAAGAAGATTTCAAACTCTATCAATCCTTTCACCCCAAAAAAGATATTTTGGAAATACTGAATTTATTAGATAAAGAAAACATAAGCGGCGTAATAAAAGAGAGGTTGTTAAATGATTTCTTAAATAATGATATACATTATTTAGAAACAGTGCAGGAAAAAGATAGAGCAAAATATGCAATACCCTATCTTTATTCCATTTACATTATCAGTATGCTTCATATAAGCGATACAGACGAATTGCCTGTGTCTTATTATACTAAAAAAGAGGTGGCAGATGCCTTGCTTATAAAAGATAAGGACGGAAAGATTGGCAAGTTTCGCCTTAATTCCATAAACTACTCCAACGACCCAAGCGAAGGGCTGATACTTTGTGAGTATTTATTTAATAAAAAGCAGGAAAGAAACGATACAAACCCTGCGCGCGCCTTTGCGGGTTGCTTTACTTTCAACGCCGACTGCCTCAATCACTTCCGCCTCTATGGCAAAACAGACAACAGCGAATGTACAGGAGTAAGCATTACTTTTAACAAAAATTTCTTTGAAAACAATGCAAAACTTGCCACTGCATTATCAATGTCCGAAGGCGCAAAACCCAAAGACGAAAACCCCGAAAACAAACACGCTCTTTTCCGCTGTCTCTATATTGACCCTAAAACCCAAAAAGTGATTTCTGTTGGGCATAAGGAAGATTTTTTGTTTCACAGAGAAAAGAAAAGCGATAAAATAGAAGATTACAACAAAAAGATAAAGGTTTTGACTGACAAAGTTGCCACAGAATTGAAAAAACTGAAAGAACAATGCGAAGAGTTGGACGAAAATATCCTGTCGCAACTGTTTATCAATCTGCGTTATCTTACCAAACACATTGCCTTTAAGGAAGAGCAGGAATGTAGAATAGTGCAGATAAAAAGCGTAAAAGATACAGAAGTAAAGGTAAGCGAAGACCGCAATCAAATGTATTTGGAGTATCTGGAATGTAAAAACTATGTAAAAGAAATAGTGTTCGGACCTAAAACTTCAAATATAGATTGCGACCGACTAATGCACGAAACTCTTATTCGCTGCCGCAAGTCCAACAATCCGTTTGCATAAAGTAATCGGCAAAATATTGACACTTCTTAAGACTCAATTTTGCAACTTGTAAATTTGCATAATCCAAATTTTTGATGTAAGAGATATAAAGGTTACAATTCAGGCAACTTGAGACTGCTTCGTACCTCGCAGAGACGATACTCCCACCGCGTCACAGCGACCGTTAATCCGTTTTGTATCCGCAAAGGTTATCTGTTGGATGGATTTAACTTGACGGAATCAATAGTGGATTCAGTCATCAATCGTTTAAAGATTGCAGGTTCGTATCAGACGGCGATAAAGTCATTAAATAGTAGTATTTTTGTAAGCTAATCAGATAAAAAAATGACGAAAATAAATACAGAGGTGTTGAAAAAATAAATGAATTTGCAAAAGATGAAAATAACAAGTATAATAAGCAATAAACGAGTTACATTTCATAAGTGAGGAACAATTATGAAAAAATGGTATAACGAAGAATACGAATTTACTGTTGAGGTAACTGGCTTTCTCCGAAAACGAAACCTCCTACACGGTACAATTTTAAATATAAAAAGTAAAATAAATTTTCGACAACAGACATTAAAACTGCAAAGATAATCAAAAAATGATTATCTTTGCAGTCTTAATGTTAGAATGAATGTTATGAAATACACGGTAACAAATTGGATAGAAGACCTTCAAAAAGACGGAAAAATTTGTTTCTTGCTTGCCGATGCAGAGAATAAATTTCCGTCTTATAACCGAATTGTGCTAAAAAATGCGTTGACACGCTTGGTTCGCAAGAAAAAAATATGTTCCGTTTGGAAAGGCTTTTATGTGATTATTCCCATTGAATATCAAGCAAAAGGAATTATTCCCGAAGTGTATTACATTGATTGGTTAATGAAATTTTTGAGACGAGATTACTATGTTTCGTTGCTCAACGCTGCTGTTTTTTACGGTGCGGCACACCAACAACCACAAGAATTTTCTGTTGTTACAACCCCGCCCTCGCTTAGAAGTACACAGAAAAAAGGAACAAAAATCAATTTTAACAACAAAGCAACTATCCTTGAACAATTTACCGAACAACGAAAAACGCCCACCGGTTACATACGGATTTCATCGCCCGAACTGACGGCAAGCGATTTAATACAGTTTGAAAAAGAAATTGGCGGAATAAACCGTGCCGCAACGGTGCTGAATGAATTGGCGGAAAGTTGCGATTTCAGCAAACTCACAAAAAAGTTTTTTGAATATGTGCCAACGCCTGTCATTCAGCGATTGGGCTATTTACTTGAATGTGTTTTGGAATATCAATCGCAAGCCGATAATTTGTATTCGTGTGTGGGAAAATATGACATTTTATTTCGCAGAACACCATTAAAAAACAAAAAATCCATTGCTAATTGTGAGACAAATAAAAAATGGAAAATAATTATTAACGAACAAATCGAGATAGACGAATGATACCCGAATACGCTATAAAAGAGTGGAATAAAACAATTCCTTGGCACAGAAACGAACAAATCGAACAGGATTTGGTCATTTGCCGTGCATTGGTCGCATTGTTCAATGATGAATATTTGGCTAAACATTTGGCATTCAGAGGTGGAACGGCATTACATAAATTGTATTTGCAACCGCAACCTCGCTACTCGGAAGACATTGATTTAGTGCAAATAAACGCAGAGCCGATTAAGGAAACGATAGACAGAATAAGAGAAATTCTATCGTTTCTTGGCGAGCCGAAAATTAAGCAAAAAGCGCACAACAATACATTGATTTTTCGTTTTAATTCGGAAATTCCGCCTGTCGTTCCCATTCGTTTAAAAGTTGAAATCAATACACGAGAGCATTTTAATGTGTTGGAGTTAAAACAACACGATTTTAATGTGAATAATCAATGGTATTCAGGAACTTGCAAAACAACAACCTATCAATTAGAAGAATTGCTCGGTACAAAAGTTCGTGCTTTATATCAACGCCGAAAAGGACGGGATTTGTTTGACCTTTGGAAAGCATTGTCAACGCAAACTGTTGATATAGAAAAAATTATTCGTTGCTATCGTGAATATATTGGTTTTGTGGTTGATAATCCGCCAACGCAAAAAGAATATCTGCAAAATATGGAGTTGAAAATGCAAGACAAAGAATTTTTAGATGACACTAATTTGCTTTTACGACCCGAAGACAGGTATAATCAGACAGAGGCATGGGAATTAGTGAAAAGTCAGTTAATAGAAAAGTTGTAGTATGGCACAAATACCAGCAGCCAATTATGAGTTGCACGCAAGTGGGGCGATGTGGCATACAATAATGAAGATACATCTGTTTTTTCTTTTTATATTGTTCATTCAGTTGCCTTTACGGGCACAATCCGATTACCCGGAGATACGGATTTCCGAAGACGTCGAATTGATAAAACTTTCGGAAAAGGCATACGTTCATGTATCTGTTTCTGAAATGGACGGATTCGGCAAAGTATCTTCCAACGGCTTGATTTTGGTAAGCAAGGACGAAGCGTTTCTTTTTGATACTCCGGCAACCGGCAGTCAAACGGAAACTTTGGTGAAATGGATTGCCGATTCGTTAAAAGCCGCTGTTTCTACTTTCGTTCCCAACCATTGGCACGAAGACTGTCTCGGCGGCTTGGATTATCTTCATTCAAAGGGCGTAAAATCATACGCCAATCAGATGACGGTTGATTTGGTAAAAGACATTCATTCCAAAGGACTTGGAAACCTGTCGGACGCCCAACCGGAAGAATGGACAAAAACCATTCAAAAAGTGATTGGGAAGTTTCCCGAAGCAAAAATTGTCATTCCGGGGCATGGTCGGATTGGCGGAAAAGAATTATTGCAGCATACAAAAGAATTATTGAAAAAATGAAAACAGCCATCATTTACACATCCAAGCATGGAACAACCGCCAAGGTTGCGCAAATGATTGCCGGACGATTAACCGGCAGTCAGGTATCAATCATTGACCTGAAAAAAGTGAAATGTCCCGACCTCAATTCCTTTGATGGAATAGTTTTAGGCACATCCATTTATGCCGGAACATCATCAAAAACGATGCAACGTTTCTGCAAGGACAATATCGAAGTATTGACGCAAAAGCGATTGGCGTTGTTCATTTGCGGAATGGAACCGGACACGTCCAAGCGACAACAGGAATTGACAAATGCCTATCCCCAGGCATTACATCAACATGCCGTTTCAACATGCTTTGCCGGAGGTGAATTTCAGTTCGAGAAAATGAATTTCTTTGAACGGGCAATTATCAAGCGTATTGCTAAAACGGATAAAAGCGTTTCGGACATAAACAGCGATAATATAGATAGATTTGTACAGGAAATCAACAAGTAAGGAATTATGAGTCAATTCAAACGAAAGTCGGGTATTGGTTGTCATCAATCCGTGCCATTTGCCTTTATGCGAAGTCTTGCAGAAAAACTTATCTTGCTCCGGGCATATTCCGACACCCGAACTTGACCCGGATTCTCTAAAGAAACTTTTTCCGTCATGATAACCCACAAACAATCCTTTGAATGCCAAGATGCTTTTATGGGTCACATGGCTAAAAACCCTGCCTATCAACTCTATACGGCGACCTGTTTTGGGAAGGTCTGTGTCGTCAACTATCAAACAACGACAGCCCGGTTGGCCGCTATCACTGCGCTCTGCCGTCTTTTTTATCAACTGTAGCGTCAACCGGTAATGTATGTTACGCCATGCTAAATAACAATCATTCAACATCCGGTAAAATACATCTTTCCCACAACCCACAAATTTATACAAAACCGAGCTGGAATAATGCCACGAATCTTTTACCTCAAAAAACGGGAAGAACAATAACAACAGCAATTTGGTTGTATTCGAATAACAAGTATTGTTCTTGTCCTGTGTTTGAAACAGATTTTTCCGTATTGTCAAAGAACTTGCGATTTGAATAATCGTCTCTACTGCTTTTTCACTTGTTGTAAAAAAGTCTTTTATCTCTGAAATAATTCTCGTATCTTTGCTCGGCAGCATTGGATTTTGTTTTTTGTTTTGCAACACAAAGTTACTGAATTTCAGCAACTTATCAAAATCTTTTGCTGCTCTTTTATCTCATTTTTAACATCTTAACGTTCTTGCGAAAGTTCAGTTATTCAGCATAACTATCCATACGGAAATCAATAAAATTCTCGTTTTCATTATTGTAATTGCTTAATTGTTATTAATAAACATCTAATTTTATATCGAAACGTCCATTTGTTATATTCAGTATTGTATCACTACTCACGGGATTGAAAGATATATCCGAGCAAAAACACGGAAAGGTAAATCGTCCACTTACAACACACTTGATTGTGTCTAATCTTGTAAGTATTATTTCCCCTTTATTTTGGCACGCCAAGTCATGGCAATCTTGATATCCTTCAACTGGACTATAATAAGCCAATGTAACAAAAGTTGAAACATTTATCATGGGATTCTCTCGCTCTATATATAGTTCTTTTTTGAATATGAATGCAATATTAATACGTTTTTACGTTTTTGAAATGTTGCACTCAAAGGAGCTTCCATCCATCCGGCGCTATTATCGTTCACAAACAATTTATCATTCACATAACACCCAAACGTATTTGCGCCAGTTTGTGTGTCGGGAGGGAGTGTTGGCAGCTCATCTTCCGGATCAGCAGCAAAACCATGTGTTTATGAAAGGCGCATAGCGCCAACATCTTTGTAGCCGTGTGCGTAAGCGCACGGTAATAAGGGCATACACAAACCCATAGCAGCGTAGCTGCGCCACTTTTAT
>BNWW01000064.1 GCA_025999115.1 Bacteroidia bacterium | reverse complement strand
GCCTCCAAGAGGCCGGATAACGAAAATGGAAATGTTAATTGATTTATACACAAATAGATAGAATTTTAATACTTCTCTTTATCTTCTATTTGTCAATGAGTTAAAGGGAAGTGCGAAACATTAATAAAAAATATATTATCAATTGTTGTTTTTAACAAAAAACAGGCAGGAAAGAAAACAAGATTATGTTTCACAACATTACTTGGCAAATGAAGAAAGTATTTAAAAAAAGAGATGCGGATTTCTTGCCTGACCTGTTTGGTTCTGTCAGTTTAACCTATCTGTTTAGTAAACTTGTTATTGAAGTCAGCGCCACCCAAGGCAAAGCCAAACTTCGTGTGCCGTTGTTGGTGACATCGGAAGCGTTCAAATCCAAGATTGCGGAAGTATTTGGATTGCCGGTTCCTCCGATTCTCACTTGTGCATTTACGTTTGCCGTTCCTAATGCGATAAATAATAGCGTTGATAAAAATACTTTTTTCATTATATTATATGAATTTGTCGAAAAAACGGCAAGGATGAAGAAAGTAAAGTAAAGAAATATGAAAACCTTGCCGTTTTTTGTTATTAAAATTCTTTAATTTTGTTTCACGAACAGCAAAGGTCTAAATAATTTTCGGATAATTTTTATGTACTTTGGACAGGCAATAGCATATAGTGGTCAATTTAAGAATTTGAGCATATTAAATTTTTAACAATCAATGAAATATAAATTGTTGTTGAATTTTGATTTTAGGCAATATAAACTATTAATTTATCGCCACAACCCCGCATTTCCGCGTAAAAAATCGGCAGTTGCCATCCGTTTTTTTCCGGCTTGTTGGAGATGGAGGATGCGAATGAATCCGTCTTTTGCAGCGATTTCCAAAATCTGTTTGCCGTCGGAACGGACAACTCCCGGTTCCAACGGATGGGATGTTTCGATTTTTTCGGATTCAAAAATTTTCAATTGTATCGTTTCGCCTTTGGAAGCCGGAAGTTCTGTCCAAGCGCTGGGACTGGGCGAAAGTCCGCGGATGAAATCGTAAACGGCTTTTACCGGTTGATTCCAATCAATTTGGCAGGTTTCTTTGAAAATTTTAGGAGCCTGTTTCAGAAAAACGGATTCTTCTTGCGGAAGCGGCGAAATGCGATTCTCGGCAATGGCATCTACCGTTTGGATGATTAATTGAGCGCCCCGGTTCATCAATTTATCGTGGATGATTTCGGCGTTATCGGTGTCGGCAATCGGTATTTTTTCTTGAAAAAGAATTTTTCCCGTATCGATTTCGTGTGTGAGGAAAAAAGTCGTTACACCCGTTTCCGTTTCGCCGTTGATGATCGCCCAATGGATGGGAGCGGCGCCGCGGTATTGCGGTAAAAGCGAGGCGTGCAGGTTGAAAGTTCCCAAACGGGGCATTGCCCAAACCACTTCCGGCAACATCCGAAACGCTACTACGATTTGCAAATCGGCATTCCACGCTTTCAAGGCGTCTAAAAAAGCCGGATCTTTCAATTTTTCGGGTTGTAGCAGCGGCAAATTTTGCGACAAAGCGTATTGTTTTACCGCGCTTGCTTGCAAGACGCTTTGGTGCTTTCCGATCGGTTTATCGGGCATTGTAACCACGCCTACTACATTGTAGCCGCCTTCAACCAATGCACGCAGACCGGCTACGGCGAAACCGGGCGTTCCCATGAAAACGATTGACGGATAATTTCTCATTGATTTTTTGGGCAAAGGTAAGAATTTTCAATTATTTAGATATACTGTTTTCATCATTTGACTTGTGAATTTTCTAATCATATATTAAACTATTTAAAAAATATCGAATATTTTATAAAATATTTTTTAATATAAATTATATAATCTACCTTTGTCCCGAAATAAATGAAGATGAAAAAGAACAAAAGATTCGAATTAGCATTGCTGATTTTAATTTTCGGAATAAACGCCGCTTGGGCGCAAAAAACTATTAGCATTAACAATGTTTCTCACAGCTGCACGTTTGAGGCAAATCCTCAGTTGCAAAATTTTTCGCACAACAATGTGGGCGACACGCTGTTGCTCGATTTTTTGGGCGACAAACATTATAAAGCCGTAGTGCTGCAAGCCGGCAAAAGTTACGACGGCATCACAAGTATTACGGCGCAAGTGGCGGATACCGAGTTTGGTTATTGTTACATTTCCGTTGCAGAGAACAACATCGCTCTTTCGGTAGAGATTCCGCAAAAGAACGAGTTTTTTTCCATCAAAAAAATAGCTGGAAAAAATTATCTGATAGAACAGCCATTATCGGAAGTGCAGCATGAACACGACGATGAATGTATCCACATCTCCGAACACGACAGTTTAGGCATTGCACGCTCCCCGCAACTTCGTGCCGTACCCTCTACTCTTCCCGAAAATCCCGCGGCGGTAACGGTCGATCTGCTCGTGGTTTACACGCCCGCTGCCAAAGCAGTGGCTGTTCAAAACGGCAGCGATATGGATATGATGATCGCACAGGGAATACAGCGGTCAAATCTGGTGCTGAACAATTCGTTGACAAATGTAACGCTGAATGTCGTTCACAAACAGGAAGTGGCTTATACGGAAACCAACGACCCAAACACCGATTTAATCCGCCTGAGAAATATGAAAGACGGATATGCCGACGAAGTGCATGCTCTCCGCAGCCGCTACAAAGCCGACATGGTGGTACTCTTGTTGGGCGAAAGTTCCTCCAATGTAGCAGGCGCAGGTTATATTATGAATAGTGAATACGGCAATCCGAACAGCGGTTTTTCGGTGATGAAGGCAAAACATATCGCCGGCAGTTATACGCTGATTCACGAAGTGGGGCATAATTTCGGTTGCGGGCATCATACCGATACGGATAACATTGCCATTTACAGTTATGCTCACGGTTACAGGGGATTCACAACTCAGGGAAACAAATTTTCCACCATAATGACTTATGAAAATGCAAACGGAATAAACTATCCCCGCATTCCATACTTTTCAGATCCGAATCTTTCGTTTGAAGGTACTGCCACCGGCTCTGCCAATGATGCCAATAACGCCAAAACCATACGGCAAACCAAAGGTCTGATAGCCGCTTATTCGGACGAAGCGCCTTGGACAGACAGTTTTTTGCAGGATATTAAACTGAGTAGCGGTGCGCTTTCGCCTGCTTTCAATCCGGGTGTATATCAATATACGGTAGAGGTGGATAACAGCGTAACGAGTATAGATGTGCAGGGCATTCCCAACTCGACCTATTCCAATGTTAGCGGAGATGTTAAAGCAATGCCATTGACCGTAGGCAGCAATCAAGAAGTGAAAATGACGGTAGAAGACGGCTGGGGCAACTATCCGAGAGATTACAAGATAACGATTACCCGCAAACAAATACAAAATAATAAAAAAGTGATAATTATTAACAAAATGATTTCTTCTACGATTAAAAGATAGTATAAGAATTAAAAAGAAAAAGGATATTTAGCAGGACTTGAACCGTGCATCTCCCCACCTTTCGGTTATTGCGTTGACTTAAGCTGCAAATATCCTATATCTTTTTTAAGCTTTCAAACTCTCATCCTGCACGTCCAACTCGTTCTTGTCTTGATCGACAAACTTATATTCGAGCAGACCTAAACGCTGGTCGGGGACGATTCGCATCCAAAGGGAATATTTCAATTTCCATTGTCGTTTTTTGGAGAAAATTCCCTGATTAATAAATGCCGCAATGTATGGATGTACATACAATTTGAATCTCTTCACTTTGTGTTTCTCAATTACTTCCCGGATTTTTTCGTCCAACACATCCATAAAAAAGATGGAAGGACGGATATTTCCTTTCCCGAAACAAACCGGACAAACTTCTTCGACCGAAAAATCCATCAAAGGACGAACTCGCTGGCGGGTAATCAACATCACGCCGAACTTGTTCAAGGGCAAAATGTTGTGCCGCGCCCGGTCGTTGGCCATGAACTGCCGCATCGATTCGTACAATTGGTTGCGATTTTCGCCGTCGCGCAGATCAATAAAGTCGATGGCGATAATACCTCCCATATCGCGCAAACGCAATTGGCGGGCGATTTCTTCGGCGGCGGCCAGATTCACATCGTAGGCCGTTTGTTCCTGATCGGCGTTGGCTTTTGAACGGTTGCCGCTATTTACATCAATCACGTGCATGGCTTCGGTATGTTCTACAATAAGGTAGGAGCCGTTTTTGACGGTAACTGTTTTTCCGAAACCCGATTTGAGTTGTTTGCTGATGGCGAAATGGTCGAAAATCGGTTCTTCGCTTTTGAAATGTTCTACGATCGCCGCTTTTTTGTGGTCGATCAAACTCAAATAATCTTTGATTTCGTTGTAGGTTTCTTCGTCGTTGATGTAAATGTGTTCAAACGATTCGTTGAAAATATCCCGCAGCAAGGCTAATGCACGGCCGGTTTCTTCGCAAATTAAAGCCGGCGCTTTCACTTTCAGCACTTTTTGGATGTTGTCGTCCCATCGTTTGACCAAGGTTTTCAGTTCGGAATCCAGCTCGGCAACCCGTTTCCCTTCGGCCGAAGTGCGAATAATCACCCCGAAATTATGCGGTTTGATACTCTGAATCAATTGTTTCAGGCGCATTCGCTCTTCGTTGGAAACTAACTTGTTGGAAGCGTTTACTTTATCTCCGAAAGGCAGGGCTATCAAAAACCGGCCGGCAAACGAAAGCTCGGCCGTAAGCCGCGGCCCTTTGGTCGAAATCGGTTCTTTGGCAATTTGCACCAGAATGTCATCGCCGACTTTCAAAATATCGGAGATGCTGCCTTCTTTGGGCGAACCTTGTAAACGTTCCACACGTCCGATGGCCGGAATTTTCCGCTTTTCGGAAGCTGTTCTCATGAATTTAAGCATCGTATTGATTTCGGGGCCTAAATCCTGATAGTGAAGAAATGCATCTTTTTTGTATCCAACATCGACAAAAGCAGCATTTAGTCCCGGCATCAATTTTTTGATTTTACCGAGATAGATGTCCCCCACGGCAAACGACAAATTGCGTACCTCTTTCTGGTATTCTACCAGTTTTTTATCTTCGAGGATCGCAATCGAAATTTCCTTGGGTTGCACATCAATTACTAATTCGCTGATCACAATGTTTTGATATTTTAAGATGGTAAATAATTAAATATAAAGGTTAAATGTGTGTGATACACCTTTAACCTTCCTTTTGCTTTTACTCACAGAGCCCAATCACTTTTTCTTTTTGTGCCTGTTCTTTCTGAGCCTTTTTTTCCGCTTATGCGTGGACATTTTATGTCTTTTTCTTTTTTTTCCGCTGGGCATCGTTATTCAATTTTGTTTGTTAATACTTATTTGCTCAAATTATTTCTCAAATTTTCAGCGAAATATTGAGATGGTTTGAAAGTAGGAACATAACGTTCCGGAATTAAAATGGTTGTTTCGTTTTTGATGTTGCGGGCAGCTTTGGCAGCTCTTTTTTTCACAACAAACGAACCGAAGCCGCGGAGATATACATTTTCGCCTTTGTTCATGGAGTTCATTATTTCATCCATCAACCCTTCTACCGTAGCCAAAACACTGGCACGGTCGATTCCCGTACTCTTTGCAATTGCGTTTACAATGTCTGCTTTTGTCATAACTTTTTTAATATTTTAATTACTGAATATTTTTTCGGACTGCAAATATACAGCATTTCTTTTTGATTAAAAAAGATTTAGAGCAATTTTTTGTATTTTTGTACCGTTTTATGAAAATTTCTGATTTAATCTCTCAAAAGTTAATCGCTTGGTATGCCGATAACCAACGCATTTTGCCGTGGCGAAATATTCACGATCCCTATCGTATTTGGATTTCGGAGATTATTTTGCAACAAACGCGCGTGGTGCAGGGTTTGGAATATTACAACCGTTTTATCAACCGTTTTCCCGATGTAAAATCGTTGGCCGAAGCCGGCGAACAAGAAGTTTTAAAATATTGGCAAGGTTTGGGTTATTATTCGCGCGCACGCAATTTGCATTTTGCCGCCAAAACCATTTTAACCGAACATCAGGGCGTTTTTCCTCGCGATTATGCACCGGTGCTCCGTTTAAAGGGAATCGGCGAATATACTGCCGCCGCCATCGTTTCATTTGCTTGGAACGAACCGTATCCTGTGGTCGATGGCAATGTATTTCGTTTTTTGTCGCGCTTATTTGCTGTGGATGAGCCGATTGATACGGGAAAAGGCAAAAAATATTTCACAAAATTAGCGGCCGAATTAATGGATAAATCGCAAGCCGGCCTCTTCAACCAAGCCATCATGGAATTTGGCGCCCTTCATTGTCTTCCCGCCAATCCCAATTGTTCCAACTGTCCTTTCGTGTCTCAATGTTTAGCCTTTTCTCAAAAAGCAATCTCCCGATACCCCGTCAAACAAACCAAAACAAAAACCAAAGATTTATTTTTATACTATTTCCATATTTGCGATGCCGAATCGTTATTTCTCAATCAACGGAAAGAAAAAGGCATCTGGCAAAATTTATTTGAGTTTCCCGTAATTGAATCGGAAACGCCTTTGGATTTCACGCAACTTTCTAAAACAAAGTTATTTAACGAATGGTTTCCGAATAATCCGGATTATCATTTCCGGTTGGTAATCGAAAATAAAAAACACGTTTTATCGCACCGGATTATTTGTGCTGATTTTTATTGCATTGAAATGGACAAACTTCCCGATTCTATCAATAATTTATTAAAAATTAGAAAGATTGATTTGAATCAATATCCTGTGCACCGGTTGATGGAGTATTATTTGAATGGTTAGTTTGAAAATAATTACATTTTTATTTGGCTTTTAGTATATAAATAGTTACCTTTGTCGCGTTAATTCAAAATCATAACAAAATGAAATATACCGAATTTCACAGGTTTATCAAGCAGAACGGTTGGACATTCTCGCACGCAGAAGGAAGTCATTAACTTCTACACAAAAGATGGGGTTATATCCCCGCCTGTTCCATACCATGGAGCCAAAGAGATAGGAGAAGGATTAAAAAGAAGTTTAATTAAACAAATGGGGCTGAGATAAGCCCATTAAAAGAAAAAACAAATGGAAACAATAAAAATTATCATTGAAAAGAGTTCGGATTATTACGATGCTTATGCCGAAAACTGCAATGGCATCTACGGAGCAGGCTCAACGGCCGAAGCAGCAAAAGCAGACGCCTTAAAAGGTTTGGAATTATTTGTAAATTCACGGGACAAAAAAGAGTTACCCGCGATATTACAGGGAGAATATACAATTGTATTTTCATACGATCCGCAAAGTTTTTTGAATTACTACAATCAGTTATTCTCTAATGTTGCATTAGAGCGATTAACCGGAATTAATCAAAAGCTATTGCATCATTATTCCTCCGGATTAAAAAAACCTCGCATAGCCCAACGTAAAAAGATAGAAACAGCTATGCACGAATTAGGGAAAGAATTATTAGCGGTGGAATTATAAATTTTGAATTGGCGTAAATTTATTTATAGCAGCCTGCCTTTAAAACATGTCGCTGATGCCAGTAATATGCTGAAAACCAGGTAAATGTACTCAGCATAGTTTCCGGGTACGTCGACTTTTACAGCCCTTTTGTCTTCACTTTCGTAGATCTGTTTTTGATGTTTGTTGATAATTTTGATATTGTCTATGTGCTCTGTTTCATAAATATCTAATTTTTAATTGATCATTAAGTCTATTTGTCAAAACTCATATCCGATGAGTAATCCCAACCGGGGCATAAATACTTTTGTATCCAGAACCTGCACAAGATTCCTTTCTTTTTTTGAAGTTAGTCCTGCATAAACCGACCCATAAATATGTTTATACAAAATTCGCCGGTAACCGGCTGTGAAAGAAAAAGCATAATTTTTCTCAAAAAACAAATCCTCTTGTCCGCCTTTTGAGTACCGTTCGGCGCCAATCAATCCATAATTAATTCCGGCAAAAACACCCATCTTGGAATACAGTTTAACGCCTAAATCATAACCGAATTTGTTGGTTATATCTCTCGTATCCAAGTCGAGAAGATCGTTGCCCAATATATTTCCGACAGCCACATTGAGTGAAAAGAAGTCGTATTTTATTTCGGCGCCGATGCCTGCCAAACCACCTAAATTGGCGCCTAATCCGACACCGATATATACCGAAGGTTGAATTTGGGATATGCTTTTCGTGCAATAGAAGAAGAGTAATAATATTAGCAATTTCCTCATATCAATTCTTTAGCAATTTATAGTTACTACATAACATCCTGTAGCGATGGGTGTTTCTCCCCAAACAAACGAGTTTACTCCGCTGATTTTCTTAATATCGCCTCTGGGATGGTGGATACCCACTATCCCGGCAGGGTTAGAGTCTGCGCTGAAAATTGAAGGACTCCAACCGGCATAACTGATGTTATAATGAGGCGGCACAGGGGTCAATAATTCTAACAATGCAAAATCGCCCCAAACGAAATAATCGACTATGCGAATTTTCGTTTTGTGAAAATATTCATAACCTGTATCCGACAAGGATGTACTTTGTGCATAGTTATGTCCTCGATTGGAAGTTGGAGTTGAGCTATTATTGGCATCGGGGCTTTGATAATTAAAAATAACATAATGTTCTCGGTTGGTATCCATTCCGTCAATACAATGTCGTGCCGATAAAATATAGAAACCAATTCCTCCATCAGATGTGTTACGATTTACTAAAGTGCCGGAACACCACGATTTTCCGCTGGCATTATTAAAGATTATTTTTACTGTAGCATTAATAAGTCCTCCCTTGCCGGTATTATAAGTCGGATCATAAACGTTGATTTCACAGTCGCCGGACAAACCAAATCGAGAATCACTTTGCGCAGACAAATTACTGCTAATCAGTATCCCAGAAAGAATTAATATCAATTGTATCTTCATTTTTACTGTATTTTATTCATTATTTTTCACATCCACAAGAATATTTTAATTTGTGATATTCCGTTGCTTCTTGTTCCGAAACTTCGCCTATTCCGTCGTAATATTCGAGAGAATCGTAATCTTCCCAAAAACGGATGCTTCCATCTTGAGGAAACGATTGCTTGAACAAACTGATAGAATCATTTTTATCAAACTCATTCGAGAAACAAAACGTTTTTGTCGCAATTACCTCCTTATTATCTCTACGGACTGCAGCTATTGTATAGCATCCTCTTTCTTTATAACAATAACATTTCGGAATAAAACAAGAGTGTGTAAAAAAGATTATAAACAAAAAAAGCAGAATGTGCAAACCTATTTTTTTATTTTGTTTTTTCATGATTGCTATTTTTAATAAAAATGAATTGATTCGAATAACGTATCTCTTTTCACATTGCCGGTAGTCCTCAACACCGGCAATAGTGATTCGTTGCCAGTCCACGTAAATGCAACAAAATTATCCTCTTTCAAATAATAGCGTATAAATGAAAAATAGAAATCAATATTGCTATCTATTTGATAATTAATACCTAATTCGATTCCTCTGACTCCATCTGTATAAATTTCATCGACGGAAATCAAGTCGCTTTCCGTTGCAAACAGCACAAGCCGGGCTATCGCACGTAAAGTGTCGTTGTTTTCTTGCAGAAGGGCTTCATTAAACAAAATATCGGAAGTGTCGAATTGTGCATTTTCAAATATATGCACTTGTATGGCTTCCCGAAGCATGAAAGTCCGTAGATATAACATTCCAATCATTATCAACACTATAAACACTCACAAAATCATAATTAAGTTCCGTATTCATGGATATTGTGATTTGGAGAAACGATGTACTTGA
>BNWW01000063.1 GCA_025999115.1 Bacteroidia bacterium | reverse complement strand
AAAAACTGCAAAAAATTGCTAAAGTGTAACAAATGTGTTTCATAAAATATAATTTTTAAAATGATTTTATGAAGTAAACAATTCAAAACGAGAAATGTTCTATATTTTTACCCATTTAACTTATTTTAATTGAATAGGTTGCTTTTATCTACTTCCTATATTAAATCATCCGCATAAATTATTCTTTAATTAAAATGATTATCCGCAAAAGCACCCCCAATGTCCTGAAAGGACAATTTATCCCAGCCCAATGCAACGCGTTGGGTAATGAAGTAATGTATATCCATTTTGCGGGCTGAAAGCTCAGCATATTTAGAATGTAGTTATCTCCATAAAAATGATTCGTTGAAGTCCACGCCATATTCTTTCAAGAATTGTACGTATTCTTCTTTTTCACTTCTTTCAGGATAGTTTGTTTTCATAATTCTCATTTTTTTATAAATTTATCCATCCAAACGCATTTATCCTTTCGGTCATACAACATAATATAATATAATCCGGAAGTGAGTATGGAAACATTTATTTTGGCATTGTTCAAAAAACCTGCTTCGATTTTAACTCCCTGATTATTATAAATTTGATAATAATGAATCAAATCGCTTGATTCTACGAAAAGAATATCTTCTACAAAAGAAGGATATAGTTTTATATCAAGGGGATTGTTTTCCGGTATAGACTGCCAATACCAATAGCGACAATAAAATTCACATTCTTCTTGACTTTTTCCGGTTAGCTGCATTTGATTTTCTACACATTCTTGGAAAAGTTGATCCGGATCCCAAACCCCATTATCTTTCAAATAACATACATTATAATCAGGATTTTGGTAAATTAGTTGATCATTTTCATGCAAACATAAAAAAACAAACCGGTCTCTCCTGTCCGGCAAACCTTCATCCATGGAGAAAAACAAACCTCGTTCGATACTTCCAATCCCTTCTACCCAGCTATCCCAAGTAACGTCGCCCAATGTCGGATGATTTGCTACGGTAATTCTTTTTCGGGATTGATTGGCAAACTGTATGAAATCAATATTTCTTACCCATACCGTAACTTCACAGACAGGACATTCATTTTCGTATGTATAAACTTTTATTTCATCTCCAACATTTACATCAAAATCGGCTAATAACCGTTCTACGCCATCTTCCTGTTGAATACAATAGATTTTCTCGCCAATCGTATCTTCACGCACGGCTGCGAAATAATCTAAATCGCCATACTCTGTTTCGGAATAACAATATTGTTGATATACTTTCGTATAGCGTTTGCTGTTGATAATCGTGTCTCCGTCAAACCAATATTTTTTGTCTAAAATAGACATCACTGCATTATTTCTTGGCAGGAAATAATGTAATTCGGCAGAAATATTGATTACCGGTAATATTAGAAATAGAATAAATAATATCTTTTTCATATCAATGAATAATAATTTTAACAGTTTGTAATAATTTCCCATTAACATCTTGACATTTTAATAAATAAATGCCTCTATTCAAATCTTTAATCGCAAGAGCTGTTTCTACTTGGTCTTTGAAAGAAGCATTGGAATACATTCTGCCGGAATTATCATATAAACTCAGTATGCCTGAAAATGGCTTTGCAAAACGAACCTGTAATACTTGATCTGTCTGGGTAATTTCAACCGGTTCCGATAAATTGGTCGTTGGTATTGAAACAATATATGAACAATCGTTAAATTCCGGATTTAAATAAAATTCCGATTCGGTTTCATAACAGAGTAAATAAGTACAATGCTCATATCCAATATAATAATGAAGTCCGGTATTGGGACCTCGACCTTCAACGAAAAGAAATTTGTCGCCGGGAGACCTTAACGGCATAACATCCATACGCACATGTTTACGATTATCTTTAAAGTAAATTGAATCTACTATGGCATAACCATAATCGTCTACACTATCATAATGATAACCTTCATAACAAGTACCCTGAAAATAATTTCCCAATGGAATAATATCTCCAATCCAAACATTTAAATCCATCATCTGCTGTTCGTATGTTTCCGAACCTTCCTTTTTAAAAACCAATTTACCGGATGATAGATCTTCCGTGAAATAAGCACGAATATGGTTGGAATAGTCCACTAATTCCAATTGATCATTAATTATAAAACTTTCAGAACCAAGTCCATCATTTCGAGTATCCACTATTAATGTGTATTTTGTATATTCCTTTCCAAAGCAAGATTTATACGTTTTTCCACCCTCGCAATTTGTATAATTTGGATTCAAATAAAGTAATTGTTCGTTGCGCCAATAACACAATAACTCCACTGATTGTTCTATGGATGCAGGAAGATGTGTAAAAAAGCCATTCAGGGAACCAATGCCTTGTATTATTTTACCGTGTTCGCTGTCTTTCACGGCATAAAGTTTGTTGTTAAACAAGCGAATGGAGTCGGAAGCGAATTCGGCATCCCAATTAAAATCGTAAAGCAATAATTCTTGTTCCATTTCGGGAAAATAAGCAAAAACCTGTTGCGATTCGTCTTCGCGGATGGCCACACAAAACTTATTGTTTTTGAACAGTTTATAATATGATTGTAAAGAAATAATAGTATCTCCTTCTATTTCATATTGATTAATAACCGGTTCCTCAATCGTTTCATTGACTGCAACTTCCGACCAACGGGTATGTTGGGCTATATTTATAGGTTGTGAATAAATCCGATAAGACCACGATACAAAAAATATCGCAATAATGATTATTTTTGTTTTCATAACATTTTTTATTTCGTCAAAATCATCCGTTTCGTATCCACTTCCTTACCATCCACAACCAAAGAGTATAAATACATCCCCGCCGCAAACTCCGAACCTTGAATCGTAATTTGATTGGAGTTCTTTGTTACATCAATCTTTTTCAACATTGCACCCTGCATATCAAAAATACAAATAAACGCTTGTTTGGTATTTGCTGGAATCGAATAGCGTATTTCCGTTTGTTCCGTAAAAGGATTCGGTGTATTTTGGTATAATACGGCGGCTTCCGAGTTGATTGTAGCGATAGCAGCAGTTTCTTCTGCTGAATTATCCGAACGTAAAGTGTTTTTGCCGGTTAATAATGCTTTTAATTCTTCAATTTGTTGCTGTTGTTCTTTAATACTTTCTACCAAAACAGGAATTAAACCGATATAATTTACCGACAGCAAGCCATCTTCATCCGAATATACCAAATTCGGAAATATTTTTTGTAATTCTTGCGCCACAAATCCCATTTGTAACTTGCGATTCGCTTTTTGTTCGGCAATAGCTTTATCTATATCGGCGGCAGATAGTAATTCCTTCCGTTCTTTTTCGCTCAAATCCTTGGTATCGACTGCGAGATTCTTTTTTAAGTTTTCCAAATAATCGGTCGAAGGTTTTAAATAATAACTCACGCCGTTTAATTGTTGCAATAGTGATAGGGAATTATTCAAAGGCGCAATTTGTTCTTTCATTTTTTCATCGGATGTTTGCGACAACTGTCCTTGTATGTGGACATCATAATTGAAATTGAAAGATGACGGAATATATGAACGAGAGATTGCTAAAGTGTAACAAATGTGTTTCATAAAATGTAATTTTTAAAATGATTTTGTAAAGTAAACAATTAACCATGTGAAATTGTTTTATTTTAATGAATGTCGTATATTTTACCTAAAAGGTTAGGGCTTGCAACATATTTTAGGCATTTTCCCAATTTATCGATCGATACTTCCCGATTGAAAATCAAGGGTAGCGCCCATTTGCATATCCCATTTGCCACCGCTACAAAGTTGCACTTGCGCATTGTTTTGTAGAATCACATGACCACCGGCTAAAACTTTCACATTGCAATTCAAGAGATTGCCATGGTTGAGATACAGTGTAGCTCCGTTTTGGACGATAACCGTTGACAAACTGCTCATGGAGATATTGGCGTTATTGTTGATAGTTAGCGTTCCGCTTTGTACGATGAGATTGCCGCAGATACTTTTACTTGTATTCCATGTTGTATTCGACTGGATGATGGTTGGCGGACATGGGTATTCGCCGGTATTGCGGGAATCATGGCGGGCGCTACCCCACTCAATGCGATTGGGGTTTCCGTTGGTTTCCCAAACGTAGATTTTTTTATCGGAACCTGTTCCTGCTATAATTTCAGATTTTCCATTTCCATCCAGATCGGCAATCACAGGAGTGGCATTTCCGAAAGATTGGCTTGTTTCCAACGGAAAACCGAGAGCGTGGCTACCGTTACGTTTTAATCCATAAATTTTACCATCGCCGGCGGAAGTAACGACGATTTCTATTTCGGGATCGCCGTCAATATCTGCTAACAGCGGTGTTCTTTTGTAACTGCGGATACCGGAATTTGGTAGAGAAATGGTGTTATAGAGCGTACCGGTATTGTTCCATATCTTAACGCAATCTGCTCCCACAGCTACAACCTCCAAATTGCCATCTCCATTTAAATCTCCGACTACGATTTCTTTGGTTAAATCTCCGGTAGAAAAAGATGTATATTGGTTTGCTCCGCCGCTTTCGCCCCAACCCGAAAGCAGTTGCCCATTGGGTTTGATAGCCAGTATTCTGCATGAATCGAGAGCTAACGAATTGGATGCAGAAACTAATATCTCTTTAATTCCATCGTTATTCAGATCGCAGATTACGGGAGAAGACCTAAGACTATAACCGGATAAGGAATAAAAAGGATTGGCCGCGCCAAAAGGAGTCCCATCGTGATGCCAGATATAAATGCCGTTTACCAATCCTGTAATAATTTCTTTATCACCATCGCCATCCAGATCGGCGACAGCGGCGGCTGAATAAGTAGAGTATCCACTGTTGATTGGCAATTCTTGAATTAAATTACCTTGTGCATTGTAAATTTGGGGTGCGTGATAAGTGCTGTTTCCGCAGGGAGTTGTTACAATTTCCATGGAACCGTCGGGACTATTATCCAGATTATCAATGACTGCGCCATACGCAAATGTTCGTTGTACCGGAACTTGCCAAAGGATGTCGGGCTTGTTATCTCCATTATTGTCGGCAGCAATATGACACGTGATTAAATTCTCCATATTATTATTTTCAAAACCGCGTGTAACAGAGATAATTTCTTTTATACCATCGTTATTTATATCGGCAATAGCCACTCCGGCACGAATAGTAGTGCTTAAATCGGCAAAACCACTGTTAGTTGTAACATTGTTGTCGATATCAAACAATTCTTTTCCTTCCCAATCTAATGCGATTAAAAAACCAATGCCGTTGCTATCTCCGCCGGATATGGAAGAAAAAATTTCTTTATAGCCATCATTATTCACATCTTCAGCTACCCAATGGGACTCCATCGTTGCATTACCTACCGCCATGGTTACCGGATACATTCCTTTGGTTGGATAGGAAGTCCATGCCAATATTTGTGCCGGAGCGCTTTCCATTCCCGATTGAGAAACGGCGGTTACCTTGTAATAATACTTTGTTAAAGCATCCAAGCCGTCGGCATCATTATAAAAACAGAATGTTACCGGCACAGTATTTAATCGAACATAACTGCCCGATTCTGTGTCGTTTACACCTACGTTGCAACGGTAGATATTGTAGCCACTTGCTCCCGAAACGCTATTCCACGACAAATCAATGGAGTGTTCTTTGGCGGACGTTTTTAAGCCGGTAACGATATTGGGCTTTGATAAATTGAAAGGAAACAATGTTGTTTTACCGTAATCATCGGCAACTGTCAAAGTAAAGTTTAAAGTCGTATTGGATGTATAGGCTGAACCGGTAGTAAATTGAAAAGCACTATCAGCTATATTTGTTTCAAACTGTCCGATAGTTGAATAAATACGAGAAGCGGAAGAACAAGATGAAACGATATTACCCGCATTGTTACTTGTTAAAACCGCATTTAATTTGGTAGTTGGAGCTTGTCCTGTATTTTGTAATTCAATATTAAATGTTACCGGCGTATTGGCTCCGAAATTTCCGTTTGAAGGCGTTATAATAATTTTATTTCTCTGTTTCAGTTCGATAATAAAAACATCAATATTGAACGGTTTTGTCCACGACAATCCGTTAGAACTTGTAATGTTTAATTGAAGCGTAACCGGATTTTGTGAATTGCTTAATCTTTCGTGCATATCCTTATTAATTTGATACAAAAATTGTCCGGTAACAGAAGCTCCCGATGCCAGATTGCCCAAAGTAGCAGAGGCGTTTGTGATGGTAATGGAATCGGAATTACAAGTAAGTGTTGCCGTAAGTCCCGTAGCCGTATTGATTCCGTTATTTCGGATAACCGCTTGCAAACGAATTGTTTCGCCGGCGTCGTTTTGTCCGTTATTGTTGCCAATGCTTCCGGCGGTTCCATTATCCAAGAAATTAACGGATTGAATAAACAGATTGGGGTTAGTGGAAGTATTGACGGTAATACTGTCTTCGACGGGAAAAAAGTTGTGGGCGGTAACGGTAACATACATTGTTCCGGCAGTTTCGGGAGTAACTGAGAAAGAATGACTGCCATTGACAATCTTCCTTGTTTCATATACTTCGGTTCCTTTCCAAAGACATATTTGAGCTGTATCGGCATTCAATCCATTTACTGAAACTGTTACATTTTGTAAACCGGTCATTACTGCTGTCGAAGATGTGATTTGTGCAGTAAGAGTTTGGGGCGTGTTAGTCCAGACTTGCATTTCGGGGTCGCCGAGGAGGTGGAGGCGCCATCCTTTCGACAGATAAGAATAGTTAAATGCTGAATTTTGAAAAGCACAACCAATATCATATTGTTTTAAACTTGAATTATAAATAGCATCAAGAAAATACTGCAATTGTGGATATTCTAATTGATACCCGCTATCTGTATTGCCAATAAAGGCAACTCCACCATTTGAATTTATTAAATAATGTTTTGCAATACAGTCATATTGAAAATTTGCTGGATTACAACCTCCTGAATATAAGATTTGATAGGAAGTCCCATTGGAAAGATTGTCAAAATCAGATCGAGCTATACTTTCTCCTTTGTCTTTACTGGAAGTTCCCATTCCAGTAGCACTAGAATGATCCAAATGATAAATAAAATGGAATTGACCGACATCTAAATTTCCATTTAATAAAGACAGAAAGTTGCTTTTGTTTAATTCAAAATCTCCACCGGGGCATGTATGAGGATTAAGTTTCGATAAATACCTTACAGAATCACCGGTGCATAATGCATTATCACAGACATATTTTTTATTGATGTATGAGGGAACATGAGCGGTAGTATTATATGATTTAATAGAGTCAAGAAAGAAGTTGTCCAATGCTCCATTTGAACGCATTTCCAAATAAGCGTCCGCATAAAGATTGTTCTTCAAATAGTTTAAATCTCCAATATTATTGGCTTTTTCATAAGCAATAACTTTATTGATATATGTTGTTATTTCTTGTGTATTACTGACCGGAATCCGTCCTACAAAATTTATAGTTCCATTCGTATTATTTCCATTAAACTGATTTCCGCTTATAGTCCAATTTGCTAAGGTGGAATAATACTTATCTGTAGGGTACAATGATTGATCACTTATTCCTTTAACTTGTCGAGATGGGATAATATTGATACTTCCACCTAATAAAACATACAATCCTGGTCCCCATTTATGATAAGCATCAAGCAGATAGTTTCGTATTTTTTCAGGAAGATCACTGCCCGGATAGTTAGCTGTGATTTCCTCTATTGTTGTAAGTATGGTAAATACTCCTTTTTTTGTTTTCCAATCGGCAAACGGTTGAAAAGCCTGTTTTAGACTGTCAGATGTAATAATAATATAATTGGGAACTATGTCGTCTGTTATAGATAAATTTTGCGATCGCAAATTGGATGCGTTTTTTTGTGTAATCTTTTTCCCATCTGTTAAACTTTGAGTATTAGAACCAAAAACATCTACATCAGCAGGATTTTGAACTATGTACTTAGCATAATTTCGACACAATTCTGATCGCCAAGTCGTTTGTGTTAGCGGTCTTGTTATATTCGTCTTTCTGACTTCATATTTAATCGTATATTCCAAATTTGGATAATAATTCAATATCCTGCTTTTGGGAATATATTCAAAAGGAAAAATACGTAGTGTAACAATATGATAGCCTTGCACAAAATCATCAGACTCTATTTCATATAATTTACCCGGATAAGGAGAGTCTGAAGTATATACTTCTACATCAGGATTTCTAAATTTAATTGGCTGGCTATTATCCGTAAAAAGAGGAGTTTGTCCCGGATAGATATAAATATTTTCTTTCAATTGTTGTTTTTTTGGGGACGAAAATGTCACACCTGTAATCACAGCATCTATTGGCAAAACATAAGATGCCCTGTGAAATGGTAATTCCGGTTTACCTTCTTCAATAATTGTATAATCAGATTTCCATTCAATTTGATCAAACTCCTGTATTTTACTTGATTTAAAATCAGATGTATTAATGCTGATTTTGTCTGTTATTTGTGCTTGGCAAATAATAGTTACCAAACAAAAGATGACTAAATATACATATTTTAGTGTTTTCATGATGTTATTGTTTTATCCATTTATTAATTGAAATAATATTATCAGACATTGTAGTTTTTATTATGTAAATATCAACGGACAAATGACCGATGTTGATTTTTTCCCCCATTTCCGGATTTTCCCATTGTTGAAAAAAACATTCCTTTCCTGATATATCGAACACCTTGATAGACAAAATTGGATTAAGTAATGACTTTAACAACAATTCATCTTGTGATGGTTGAAATATAGACAATTTATCATTGTTTGTTATTTTTTCTATTTTATCAACATTAGGAATGGGCGATGGTGTTTTCAAAAGACTTTGTCCAAATATCGCATAACCGATATTTTCATTTACTAATACAATGTCCAAATACGGATAATTATCGGGATATTGTCCTTTTTTTATATTATTCCAATCCTTATCCCAATAGCTATTCCAATCATCGCCTCCATTATCCGTATTTAGAATCTCCGGCAAATAGCCATAGTTAGTTCCATCAGAACTTCCGGTTGTAAGTCCATTATAGGTAGTTACACGATATCCGACTATATCATTTAGAAAAAATAACTTGTAATTTGAATATCCGGGAACATACAAATTATAGCTATCCCAATTTATTTGATCATTAGTAAAAAATAAATCATTCTCACACATCATATAGGATTTATTCTCTGTCATGTTTATTGAATGAAACTGAAAATAATTTTCCGAATTATCAATTAAGGTTTGTTTGGCCCAATTTGTTCCATAATCTTCCGTTTTATACACCGTAGCACAATCTCCTGAAAAATATCCTAAATTTCCCCTAAACTCAATATCCAACAATTGCCTATCATTTTCAGGAAGAATAGTTACTTGCTGCCAAGTATTGCCGATGTCTATGGAATGAAGCACTAAACTATTATCACCCACTGCCCAAATATTATCCAATCCTGCAGCAGCAATAGCATTTATTTGGGTTGTTGTTCCGGTTGTTAATTGTGTCCAATTTTCACTCGCATCCATTGTTTTTAATATTGTTCCTTGCGCACCAACAATAAAGCCAATATTATGATCGATAAATAGTACATCATTGAAAGCAACTTGTGTGAGCAAATGTTGTTTTTTCCAAGTTTCGCCTCTATCAGTAGATTTGGCAATTAAGCCGTTCTCGCCAACAATAAATACGGTGTCTAAGCCTTGTGTGCATATTTTCCGCATCCATTCATCGGTTAGGGTGTTTACATAGCCCCATTGTTGAGCTTGGACGGTAAACAAACTGCATAAACCGATTATTAAAAATGATAGTTTTGTTTTCATAACATTTTTATTTCGTCAAAATCATCCGCTTCGTATCCACTTCCTTACCATCCACAACCAAAGAGTATAAATACATCCCCGCCGCAAACTCCGAACCTTGAATCGTAATTTGATTGGAGTTCTTTGCTATATCAATCTTTTTCAACATCGTTCCCT
>BNWW01000062.1 GCA_025999115.1 Bacteroidia bacterium | reverse complement strand
CATCAAAATTGCCTGAAAACGGCCATGCAATGGATTCTCCGCTACCTGCAACATTCCATGTTTTGAGCGCTACGGAACCGAGTTTTACGGCTACAATGTAAGTATTGGCATTCGGCACTTCCGTGAAAGTCAGTACATTAGATGAATTGATATCGACATTGGCCGGAGTTGCCAATTTGGTAACATACACTCCGCTGCAATTGCTGCCATAGGTGTAGGCTGTAAAAGGAGCCTCCCAAGTATATTCATTATTATTTCCTGATGTAACCCATTCCATTAAAGAAGGGTTGGTTGTGAAAGAAATAATCGCGCCTTCGGGAATTGTTTGTTGCGGCACAAGCGTAATTTTCGTTTTTTCCGCATTCAACGAGGCGACAAAAAAAGTATTTCCAGCGCCATTGGAAACGCCATTTACTTTATAATCGCTTGGGCGTAAACCGTTGTCGCCCCGGAAAGTCGCTACATCGGTGCCTTCGCCCGGAGCAATCGAAATAACCACATTGCCGTTGGCCAAGGTTTCCCATGTAAAGAGGACATTTTGGTTGCCGGCTACCGCATTGGAAGTATAAGGGGAATCACAATATTCCGAGATAAAATCTTCCACTGTTACTTGATTCCACCACAAATTGTATTTTACTTTTATCTTGCTCGCAGTTGCAGACACAGCCACGCCGGGTATCGACAATTTCAGTGTTGCGGGAACTCCGCCGGCCGGCATCCCGTCTTCCGCATTGGTAGCCGTTGTTGCTACATCATCACCATATACGCTCACCGAAGTGGTAAGCGGCAAAATGGCCTCATACTGATAATTTCCCACATGGGTCATTAATACGGGATCGCCGGTTGCGGGTTTAACCCATACGTTTCCTTCGGGAAGAACGACGGTCAAGTTGGCAAATAAACCGTTATCCCATTTGCAGGTTGCGCGAACAACGGTATTTTCCGACGTTGCTGCGATTCCATCCAAACCTACATAGAATTTTTGACCGGTTGCATCGTTGTCTTGTGTAATATTGAATCCTTCTCCGGGATTTGTCCCCATCAAAACATACCATTGATTGGCTTCATTGTTGCCGCTGGAATAAAAACTTTCCTGCAAAGCATAAGATGTCAAAACGGCCGTCCAGTTATCAGAGGCGTTTTTGTAACCAAAAGCGCTTGCGTTTTGTACGCCAAGCAGCAAAATTGCCGCTAAAAATAATTGTAAAATTCTTGTTCTCATGATGTTGTTATTTAAAGTTGTTATTATTTCAATATAAATGAAGCTTCCAAACCTTCGGCGCTGTTGGGGGCAATCCAGACTTGGTAATCGCCTGCTTCGAGGAGTTGTTGATCGTTGTTGTTCCAGAATTTCAAATCACCGGCTGTAAGCATAAATGAAACGATTTTCGATTCGCCGGCTTTGAGCGTGATTTTATCGAAATTTTTCAATTCTTTTACCGGACGTGTAATCGACCCGACTTTATCACGGATGTACAATTGCACGATCTCGGCGGCATCGCGATTGCCTGTGTTTTTTACATTACAGGAAATCTCGATTTTTCCGTTTTCCGATAATTCCGTAGTTGATAATTTCAAATCCGAATATTCAAATGTAGTATAAGATAATCCGTAACCAAACGGAAACAAAGGCGTTTTTCCGGCATCAAGATAATAACTCGTATTGCCCAAGGAAACTTGTCCTGCTTCGAGCGGAATATTTTCGATAGTCGGTAAATTATCGCCCGCAGGACGGCCTGTGTTTTTCTGATTGTAATAAACCGGCGTTTGTCCCACCATTTTCGGATAGGTTACAGGTAATTTTCCCGAAGGAACGGCTTTTCCGAAAATCAAATCACATAAAGCGGGGCCGCCCATGGTTCCGGGATGGAAAGTAAACAAATAACTCTGTACCAAAGGCAATTCTTTGTAAATTTCGATGGCGCGACCGGCCATGACCACCAATACTATCGGTTTGCCGGTTTTGGCCAATTCCGCCAATAATTCTTTTTGTGCACCCGGTAAACTGATGTCGGCGCGGCTGTGCGCTTCGCCCGATAAAATAGCTTCTTCTCCGCCGAAGAATAAAACAACATCGCTCATGCGAGCAGCTGAAACGGCTTGTGCAAATTGATTTTGATTTAAATCGCGGCTGAATGTTAATCCGGACGCATAATTGATTTTCAGTTTGTCGCCGTATTCGGCTTTTAAAGTGGCCAAAGGCGTAACGGTATGTGATTTTTCGCCGTCGAACACCCATGTTCCCATTTGATCGTGCGGCGCATCAGCCATCGGACCGATGACGGCAATCGAACGAATATTTTCGCTCAAAGGCAATAAATGATGGTCGTTTTTTAATAAAACGGCACTTTCGATAGCGGCTTCTTTGGCTTTTTGCAAATGACCGGCGGCATAGAAAACCGGTTCGTTGATTTCAACATAAGGATTATCGAATAATCCCAATTGAAATTTCAGTTTTAAAACACGTTTAACTGCTTCGTTGACTGTCGATTCCTTCACTTTTCCTTCGTTGATTAATGAAACTGTATATGGCAAATAAGCGTGATTTTCCATATCCATATCAATGCCGGTATTCAAACCGATGGCGGTTGCGTGTTTCAAATCTTCGGCGTATCCGTGCGGAATCATTTCTCCGATGGAATTCCAATCGCTTACAATCATTCCGTTGTATTTCCATTCTTTACGAAGAATATCTTGAACTAAATAACGGTTGCCCGAACTCGGAACGCCGTTGATTTCATTAAACGAAACCATAAACGTGGCGCATCCGGCATCAACGGCGGCTTTGAACGACGGCAAATAGGTGTTACGCAATTGTTCGTTGGAAATGACGGCTGTATTGTAATCGCGGCCACCTTCAACGGCTCCGTAGCCGGCGAAATGTTTAGCGCAAGCAGCAATAGACGCAGGATTACTCAAATCGTCGCCTTGAAATCCTTTAATCATGGCTGCGCCCAAGCGGGAAGCCAACACAGGATCTTCGCCTAAACCTTCGACGATACGTCCCCAGCGTTGGTCGCGCGAAACATCAAGCATCGGAGCAAATGTCCAACGAATACCCACAGAGGCCGCTTCAACAGCCGCTACTCTACTTCCGTTTTCCGCGATTTGCGGATTCCACGAAGCTGCCTGTCCCAATGGAACGGGGAAAATGGTTTTAAAACCGTGAATCACATCACGGGCAAAAAGAATGGGAATGCCCAAGCGGCTTTGTTCGACAGCTGTTTTTTGCAAAGCGTTGATGGTTTCAGCATCAATTTCATTGAGAATCGAACCGATTTGCCCATTTTTAATTTGAGCAGCTATATCGTCGTTGAAGCCGTAACCGGAAATTTGATTTAATTGTCCGATTTTTTCTTCCAATGTCATTTGAGATAATAAATTATCCACTTTTTGATCGATGGAACCGGCCGACGGTTTGCTGCAGGCGGCGAAAATAAGAGCCATACAGATAATGAGATTTGTGTATTTCATGTTTTATTTAATAATTTTCCGAACAAAAGATTTTTCTCCATTGTAAACCGTGATAATGTAAACGCCTTGCGGTAAGGACGATACATTCATAGTATGCGTTCCCTCACACAGTTTTTGCGACAATTGTTTTTGTCCCGACAAGGAATAAACATCTACAACGATTGGCTTTGATGACTGCGAACACACTTCCCATTCGTTTTTGGAACGGGAAAGCACAGAAAACAGTTCGCCGGAAATATTCACAATCGGCGTTACATCCGTTTTTTGATACACGCGTACGTAATCGATGAGAAATTCCTGCGGCCAAATCGTTCCGTCCACCCCTTGTGCACCGCCCCAATCGCCGCCGACGGCAAAATTCAATATCACGTAAAAATCTTGATTGAAAGGCCATTGCGCACTTCCGGCATAACCGTTGGTGTAAGTATAAAACAATTGGTCGTCGAGATACCATTTGATATAACCCGGTTCCCAGTCGATGCGAATGATTTGATAATCGTTGGCGTTTCCGTCAAAGCTGATATTGTTTCCGGCGCCGTTACTACCCGAACCGGCTTCGCGATGTACCGTTCCGTAAATCGTATTCGCATCGTAACCGACAAATTCCATGATGTCGATTTCGCCGCTGTTCGGCCAACCGCCGTACACATTTTGTTTGGGCATCATCCAGATAGCCGGCCACGTTCCGCGACCTTTCGGTAGTTTGAAACGGGCTTCCACACGGCCGTAAGTAAAGTTTTTAAAATTTTGTGTCCATAATTTCCCGGAAGTGTAGGCGTGACCGTTGTAATTTTCCTTTATCGCTTTTAATACTAAATTTCCGTCGCGAGTAAAAATATTGTTGGTATTGCCGGTGTAATATTGTAATTCGTGATTACCGAAACCATCGCCTGCGATTTGCGGACTCCAGATGGTGTGATCGTAGGTATCGCCGTCAAATTCGTCCTGCCAAAGCAGGTGAAATTCGCCCGGAAGTTCGGGATCGCCCGGTTCTACCGCTTCAGGATCGGTTTGAAAAACGATGTCGTCGATATAAACGATCAGTTCCTGTTGTAAATTTTCGGTACGGTCGGGCATAATAAAAAAGTCGTCATAGGATTTTCCGGCCGCACCGCCCAAATCGAAAATGAGTTCCTGCCATTCGCCGGCTCCTGTGTAAGATTGTGTATTAGAAAACGAACCGGCATCGCCGGTTTTTTCGAGTTTAAGCGTTACATCGGCAGAAGAAGTTTTTAGTATTTTCACGCGGGCGTAACGATATTGTCCGGGCAAAGCGCCGAAAACAAGTTCTTGTTGATCGCGCAAGATAATACCAGCCCATGAATCGACATACGGCTTACGCACCACTCGCATCACTTTCGCACTCTGATTCAGGGCGTTGATTCGGGGATTATCGACGATGGACAATTCGACCCAACCGGGATTTACATCCGCCCAGCCTTTGTTTCCGGATTCGAAATCATCTAACAAAACTTCGGATTGGGCTGATACGGAAAGGGCGGCCAAGAGCAATATATTTGTGATAATTTTTTTCATATTTTATCTTTCTCTTTTATACCTCCACCAATTTAAACTGATCATTCCTTTACTTGGTGTAATTCGTATTGTCTGTTTTCCGGCTTTCAAAGGGACAACAGGGGTTGTGATTGTTTCCCAATTGGTATAACTGCCTGTTTTCGGCAAATCTAATTCCCTGATTTCCTGATCGTTTATCGAAATTTTTATTTTAGAATCACCGCTTGAAGCATACCGGATAATCAAATGATAATCGCCTTTGACAACCGGAGCGATTTTGTATTCCGCCCATTTAGGCAAGCCGAAATTAGTTACTTCCAAAATACCGGTTACATCGGAAGAAACTTTCAATTGCGGGCCGGACGTAAATTTACTGGTTTCCACGGCTTCGCTTGCATTGCAATTACTATAATGTTCGCCCGGAATTACTTGATTGTGAGTGTAATGCAATTCTTTATCCAAAGAAGACAAGTAAACATATATTTTCCCCAATTCGGATAATTCGCCTTTGTAGTTGCCCGCAGGGCGCAAGCCATAACGTGGATTAGCGGTCGTTGAACCATCGTATTTGAACCACGAATAACGTTCGATAAAGGGGTCGCTTTCAAAATAATTCAGTACATCGCACATGTATTCGCGTTGTTTATCAACGGAAACCTCGCCTTCCCATGCGCAAAATTCAGTCATCCAAACCGGTTTATTGTATTTACGGAATCGTTCGACATAGCTTTTCAGTGCCGACGGAACATTCATATAGCAATGCAAAGCCAGCGCGTCCACATCGTCGATCGAAACGCCCGGTTGTGCAAAAAATTCATCTAACCATTTAATTGGGTCGCCGTATTCCGCCAATGTGCCGTAATTCATTGCCGGAGCGACTATTTTCATATTCAGTTCCTGTGCCAGCGTTTTTACCGGCGCCCATTTAGCGGCTGCCTGCGCGGGAGTCATATTGGCTTGGTCGGTAAGGTTCGGTTCGTTAAAAGCAAGAATATACATACATTCGGGGTGTTCTTGTTTGTATTTGCGAATTTGGGCTTCTCCGCCGCCGTTCCAAATCATTGGAAAATATTCTATTTTTGTTTTTGCCGCTACATCGGCCAATGTCGCATTATACCCTGCTGCCGCCCAATTATAAGTCCAACTAATACCGGCATTCATCACGGTAAAATCAGCTTCGTAAAGATTGTTAAAACAAACACCGCGCTTTGGGCTACGCATTTGTTTGCTTGTATATTTATCCGAATCAGCATACATCACATCCGAATCGTCGGGTGTACAAGATACTAACAAGACTAAACTTGCGATAAAAGCATATAATATTTTATTCATTGTAACTATTCAAAAAGTAAAAAAATCAATTGAGAACAGAGAAAGACAGGGCCGACTTATTGCAACAAGGACGATAGCCCGCCCCGTCATTACTCACGGGAATACCGGTTTATTTCGCCGGTTTTTTATAAAAGAAAATCGCATCAAGATTGATTTCCTGTCCGGGAACATTGCCGGGAAAGCTCATAAAGCCGAGCAAATAACGGCGTCCGGATGGATTTCCGGCCATGTTGAGCGCTGTTGTCCACAAATAGCCTTTACTTGCCAATTCTGCAACAGGGATCTCAAAATGGTGCCATTCGCCATCATGCGCATAATTTCCACCATAATTGGGACAATCGGCGGGTTTGTTTACCAACGGCCCAAAGAAATACTTGATTTCCTGCCCTTCACTGTAAAAGATAAGCATTGTTCCTGCGTTAGGCTGGTTGTTGGGACTTTTAGTTGCTACATGAAAATAATAATCGCCGTCGAAAATGGGAGACAAATCGGGTATGGTTTCAAATTCTTCCAAAGTAGCGATAATAGCTCCGCCGTTCCATCCATCGGGCGCCAATACATCAAATGCTACCCAAGCTGCCGGTACGCCCCACGAATTTACACCGGTGCGTTCTACTCCGGCTAATGTTTCGCCGGCGTTCCAAACATCGTAGTTGCGCAACATTGTTGCAACCTTTATTTTGCCGTTCAACGTTGTTTCACTTTCCGCATCCATAAATAGTACATAAAAATTGCTGCCGTTCTTAATACTGTCGGGCAAGTTGGACTCAACCGGTTCATTGTTATCACCATCATCGCCACCACCGTCATCATCATCATTCGGATTAATTACTTCGGGATCTTTGTCGCAAGAAGTAAACGACATGGGAACTGCAACCATCAAGCTCAAAAGAGCAAATAACCATAAAAAATTTTTCTTTTTCATGAAATTTTAAATTAAAAATTAAACAATATAATAATTATTGAATATTATTTCCATTTATCGTTTTGCCCAAATCCACTTAAATCAATTTCTTTTTGCGGAAGCGGGAAATATTCGTTTTTACCGGCAATAAATTCGTTCATCACTGTCTGTATTTCCGGGGTTTCCCGTTGGCGATAAGCGTTCATTGTTTCGGCGGCAATGCCCCAGCGCACGAGATCGAAGAAGCGATGGCTTTCCATTGCCAATTCAACGCGGCGTTCGTGGCGAATCGCTTGCCGTAAACCATTTGCATCGTTGGAATAAGCGCCATACGGAAACCCAGGCAATTGAGTGGCAGGATCGGCAGTCTCGGCGCGGCGTATAGTGCGCAATTCGTTGAGAATATTTTTTGCTGTTGAAAAATCGCCGCTTTCGTTGCACGCCTCAGCATATAAAAGCAATACATCGGCATAGCGAATCAGTTTAATATTTATCGGTGAGCGGCTAACATGGCTATCCCACAATGCACACCAATTATCCCTTTCTTTTCTAATGGTATCGCCACTCTCGGTTATTTCGGCTATATAGGTTTCTTTTACTATATTCTCGCCTGTCAGTGTATACTTACGCGAAAGGTAACTATTGCCAAAATAGATTTCCTCGTTGGGATTAGTCATCAACGAATCGGGAACGTTGAGTATCGACACTTCGCGGCGAATATCGCCGGTTTCAAATTCACTGAATAAATCGTGCGTTGGTTTGTTGAAACCCCAGCCTTCGCTTACTCCACTCATGTCGGGTTTTAGCGGTGTAATTCCCGAACGCGATCGTGTAAGGACGGTTGTGAAAGAACCTCGGGTACTGCCAAAATGCGGGTTGAAATCACCCCCCCAGTCGCTACTTGATTCTTCGGAATACTGCACTTCAAAAACCGATTCCACGCCGTTTTCATTAAAAATACTGAAATTATCGGCATAGCGTGGCTCCAAAGCATATTTATTGCTCGATATTATGGAATCGCCCCATTCTTTGGCAATAGCATAATGCGAATTGTCCCATTGAGCATAATACAAATGCGTTTTCAGCAACATGGCTTGTGCGGCGCCTTTCGTGGCTCGCCCGACATCGGATGCAGGCAATTTGTCTACTGTCCACAAAGTACGGTTCGCTTTTTCCAGATCGGTAAAAATCTGTTTGTAAATATTGTCCACACTTTCTTTTGACTGTTTCCAATCGGCCGACGATTTAATGGTATGAGTGATAAGCGGAACTTCTCCAAATACTTTTACAAGGCGGAAATAGTAGAGCGCGCGTAAAAAATATACTTCGCCCATTAAACGGTTCCTTACATTTTCGTTCATCAAAGAATCGGCTGCCACCGTTGGAATTTCTTCCAAATCAAGATTGCAGCGTGCAATTCCGTAAAAGTTTAATTGATACCAATCTAACAAAATGGCGTTATTCTCTGCAATTTTGAAATTGTCAAATTCGTAAGCGGCGGCCATATCGCTCACGTTTTGTCCGCCTTTGAGTGCATCGTCGGAAGCCACATCGCCTATCCACCATTCCGGGCAAAAGGTGGAGCCATATTCCCATTGCAAAGGCACATAAGCCGCATTAACTGCTTGGATAGCCGCTGCGCCGCCACCTGCAATAAAGTAATCGGCAAGTCCGGGTTTTGCAGGCTGCGGTTCGGCAAGCCAGTCATTGCACGAACTGATCATTAGAGTCAAAACTGGTAGAATTGCAAAATTTCTTATATTTAATATTCTGTTTTTCATAAAAATTATTTTTTACAATTAAAAATCAAGATTAACGCCGAACATAAATGTACGCGCCTGTGGATAATTACCAAAATCAGTGCCGCTGCCAACTTCGGGATCATAACCTTTGTATTTTGTCAGTGTAAAAAGGTTGCTTACCGATGCATACAAACGCATACGGTCGATGCTTACCTTTTTTGTAAGTGCTTTGGGCAGCGTATAGCCCAGTTGTAGATTCTTCAAGCGGAGATATGCGCCATTTTCTATAAACCGGCTCGAAGCGAAGAAATTGACTGAATTTCTCGGATTCGGTATGACACCGTCAGGGTTGGATGATGTCCAACAATTACGCATATCAGTACTCATAATGGTTTCATTACCCGGTCCTTCCAGTTTTTCACGCAAGGCATTGTAAATTTTATTTCCATAAACACCTTGCAACAAGCATTGTAAATCAAACCCTGCATACGCTACATTTGCATTTAAGCCGTATGAAAGCCATGGAAACGGATTTCCCAATGGCATACGGTCTTCATCGTTTATTTTTCCGTCGCCATTCTCATCTTTGTATTTTGCATCACCCACTTGATATGTTCCCGAAGCAGTATCGTATAAATATTTGTCGATTTCATCCTGTGTTTGATACAATCCAAGATATTCATACCCGAAAAAGGTAAAAAGCGCCAATCCCTTATCGCTAATCGTATGATTGGTATAGTCGAAAACAGGTTCGCCTCCATTTAAGCCGACCAATTCATTTTTAATAAAACTGACATTTCCACCCACAGAAAAATCGACTTTTCCGACCGTATTCAGATAATTCAATGTAAGTTCCAATCCGTCATTACGTACAGTTCCCACATTTACCCTTGCCGGAAAACGATTTCCTGCATAAGCAGGCGCATCAATTGTAAGGAACATTTTCTTTGTATCGCGACGGAACAAGTCGATCGTACCGGTTAGCCGGTTACGCAACATTGCCCAATCCAAAGCCACATTATACTGTTCGGTTGTTTCCCATTTCCCATTTTCATCGGAATATGTAAGCATGGAAGCACCCTGTGCCGGTGTTTGTCCATCAACAACAGAATTTTTGTCGCCTATAGCAGGCGTTCCTTTTCCCAAAATATAGGTGGAAAAATACATGGAAT
>BNWW01000061.1 GCA_025999115.1 Bacteroidia bacterium | reverse complement strand
CAATTGACTCTCTTTTAATAGGGGGTAGGTTTTTAAAATAGAAATTCTATTTTTGTAATTAACTGATTATAAATAATATAAAAAATAAAAACGACTAATTTGGGAAGTTAGTCGTTTGATAGTGATTCAATATATAGCGTTCACTTTTATTACCGTCCTCGTGTTTTCGTGCAGCGACAAATTTCTTGACGAAACACTCGATATTGCAGGCATTGCTACCTCAGCAATCATTATTTCGCCGGAATGGGAAAGCGGTAATTATCAATTTCAATGTGAAAATGTAGGAAACTCAGACTTTACCATAGAAAGCAAGCCTCAATGGCTGACTGTTGATAACAACTCGGGTAAATTTGCAGATGGCATAGCCACTATTACCTGCCAAGCGAATTATCAGGATAAATATGCAAAAACAGGCATCTACATCGACCAAATGATGGTGGTAGCAGGCGGTAAGAAATACGCAATTCCTCTGTATTATATCAACGAAGGAGAACCACGCATTGCTGCCCCGGCAAGCCTTACGATCCGTTATAGCAACTATTCAAACACACTTACAATCGGCAACACAGGCGATGGTATTTTGCTTTGGGATGTCATTTCATTGCCCGAATGGCTTACGATTGATAGGTCACAACGCAGCATAAATAATTTGATGATTGCACAAAATGGGAGCGCGGCCATTCCTTTTACATTTAACCCCAATGCTGTCATAACAAACGATTTGAGTGGAGTTGTGGTATTAAGAACTAATGACAAAACCAAACCGACCATTTCAATTGCAGTAACGGCTGATTTGGGAAGTCCTGAAATAAGTTTGTATTTTTATAGCAATCAAATAGATTTTGGAGCTACAACTACAACCTATTCTTTAGATATTGATGCTTGGGGTTCAGGAGTACTTGTTTGGCATTTTGAAGAAATACCCGAATGGCTTACCATTACACCTCCAAGTGGAATTTACCAGACTCATACCTATTATGACAATATAATTTTTACTTGCGACCGCACAAAACTTCAGCCCGGATTAAATTCTGCTATTATATATTTAAAATCCAACGCGTACAATCAACCTTCTATTGCTATTACCGTAATAGCCCGCGCTCCCGGCAGTAACGCCAATATCCGCGCACTGGAAGGAAATATTGTTGATGCCACCTTTGATAAAAGCACAAACACGCTCTATTATGCCACAAGTACACCCAATAAACTGGTTGCCTACGATGTTGCCAATCGCACTGTTTTGCACGAAGTAACACTGAGCAAAGTACCGACTTGCCTTTCCATTACGGAAGATGTTACAAAAGCTGTAGTAGGACACGGTGGAATGGTAAGTGTTGTAAATTTAATTGATTATGCAGCTTCTACTATAGATATTAATGGTACCGTGTATGATATTGCTTTTGGCGATGCAGACTGGGCTTGTTACACATTGGAAATGAGTGGCTATTCATATACAAGATGGGTGAATGCAACAACCGGTGCAAAATCCGAGACAAATGGTTCACATTCTTTATATGATGGTTCTATTATCAAAAAAGTGCCAACCCAACCTTATATTGTTGCTACCATGCGAGGATATTCTCCCAGCGGTTTTTATACGCTTGATGCTTCTACTAAAACTTTAAAAAGTTACTCACACATGGATTTATCAGACTTTTGGTTTTCAGAGGATGGACAATACACTTTCAGTTTAAATGGAAACATATATAGAACTTCCAATGCTATCAATTCGAATGATACTTTTGATGCGAATGTTAATTCCATAGGGCGTCTTTCCATTCCTACTACGAGTTATTTCAATCCTTTTTGTGTGGAACATTCTCTTTTAGCTCATACTATCTGGGCTATCTCTAATGCCAATTCTTACTATGAATCAGGGAATTCGAGTATTTATCAATTTGATGATAATGATTTTTCTTTTCAAAAATCTTATTTTTATTCCGATTTATATCAACCCGATGCTCAAACTGCTGCTTATGAAGTACAAGCACAGTACATATTTGCAAATGGTGCAGGCACAGAACTTTCAGTTTTGCGAAAAGGAACTAACAATAATAGTTGGTCGATAGAGTTTATTGAAGTAAGGAAGTAAAAATACAATACGCATCCATTCTCTACAAAGTTTGCTTTAATCACTTCCCAATATTTTCCTCTAAAAACATTGGAGAGCAACCAAATAAAAAAACTCCTGATAATCAGCGATTTTCAGGAGTTTTCTCTTTCTTACTTTTGATTTTTGTGCGGTGCATAATTCGGAGCATACCCACCCACAAATCCGGGAAAAAATCCGGTGTTGAAGTGGGGTTTTTAAGCGTAAAAAGTCTGCCATTCCGGCAGAAACCCATCCAAAATGATATAAAAGGATAAAAAATCGGGCAAAAATCGGGCGGCGCGCAACCGATTTCGGACTATACCCACCCAGTTTTTCAAAGCTAACTGAGGCGTATCGAACCGCCGTATTGCTAAGGAACTTGGACTTTATAAAGGGACAGTCAATGATTATGTGCGTAAAATCAAGGAAAACAACTTTGACATAGACGCCTTATTAGTATTGGAAGACCCCGTTTTGGAGGCTAAGTTCATTGCGGGAACAGCCGCTTATACCGAACAGCTTTCATCTGAACCAGTTGACCGCCGCCCGTCATCCATCGGCAGTACTGGAGCATCATCCGGCGGAAAAACTGTATGTTGATTTTGCAGGCGATACGATTGACTGCGTGGACAGGGAAACCGGGGAACTGGTGAAGACACAGGTCTTTGTGGCCTGTTTGCCCTACTCGGATTATGCGTTCATCATGGCTGTCCCCTCCCAATCGACCGAAGACTTTCTGTATGCGCTGTCTCATTGCCTGCGTCACCTGGGAGGCAGCCCGAAGATAGTGGTGCCCGACAATCTGAAGGCGGCTGTGGTCAAGGCGGACAGATACGAACCGGAACTCAACCGGGTACTGGAAGATTTTGCCAATCACTACGGCTTTGTCGTCCTGCCTGCAAGAGTAAGGAAACCGAAAGATAAATCCTCGGTGGAGAATCAAGTGAAAATCATTTACACACGTGTATATGCCAAACTGCGCAACGATGTTTTCTTTTCCATCGAAGACCTCAATAAAGCGCTGTGGGAGAAGACACGCGAGCATAATCAAACCCGGATGCAACAGAAGGGTTACAGCAGGGAAGAAAGGTTCCTGGCCGAAGAAAAGGCAGCGCTTAAAGAACTTCCGGCAACGGATTTTGAGATGAAGTATTATACCGACCTGCGCGTGGCTCAAAACAACTGCATTTATGTTCCACCCACAAGCATTACAGAGACCGCAGTCCGGAGTATTACATCCAAACGGCGGAAAAGCGTTCGGCGATGCTCGCTTGCAAATTCGTGGATATGTTTTACCTTGAATGGGAGTCATCATTAGAGATTTATTGTGGTAAATATTCCTCTAATTTAATGACTTTCATGGATATATACAAATATTCAAAGAACTATTTTGCTGTTATTCAGCATTTTTTTTAAGCAGGGTTCAACCCTTAATTCACATAAAATGACAATAATTATCAATTTTAAAATTGAAAAACATGAACGACAAAACAAAGAACAATAGCAAACTTTTCAAAAAAGAAACGAAAATGTTGTTTTATGGAGGAGTGATAGGGATTCCTGTGGGGATAATTGCTAGTTTTATTTTTTTTCTCATCGCTAATAATCCTAATTTCTATCGAAATGAAGAGAAATTAATTTATGAAAATAAAATTAATGGAAATAACCAAGACAAAATTAAAAATATAAATTATGTTCAAGCATATTTAAACCATTTGGAGAATATTGAAAATAATGATGCTACACAGGGTTTAGAAGAAATGTCGAAAAGCAAAAAATCTGAGTTTAATAATTCAGAAATGACTTTTAAAACTTTATATTATTTAACACATAGATATAATGTGAAATATATTATTCCGGAATATAGAAACCCGAAGAAGAATAAAGCAGAATTTTGGGCTTTAATTGAATATGAAGATTTAATATATGACTATGAATTAGAAAAAATACGACAAATAGGTAATAAAATTTTACAAGACACAGCAAAAATTGTTTTTGACAGTTATGTCAATGAAATATATAATATTATTTATCGAAGATTTGAAATAAGCCTCGATAGTATAAATAAAGGTTATAATGATCTTTGAAAATAATAAATGGAAAGTAGAAAAGAATGAAACAATTGCAATATCAAGATGGAATATAAATACACAATAAATAAAATGCAAAATAACCTACTCACACACAAACAATTTTTCTGTATTAAATTACTTGTTAACAACAATATAGCAGACAATAAAACCTCATTTTCACCTAATTTAAGAACAAAACTACCTCAGTAGCAAGCAACAAGATACACACCGCATTCAACCTCATTACCTCATTAAAACTCAAAAATATGAAGATAGAATACAATAATCTTTACACACATTTTGTTTTCACGACATTAAACCGAATGCCGCTCATTTTGGAAAAACACCGTGAGCGAATTGAAAAGTATATCACAGGAATTGTAAACAACAACGGTTGCAGATTATATTCGATTTACGCCAACCCCGAACACCACAAAACAAAAAGTTTTGCAGAAGAATACGAGAGTTATGTCAAATTCTATCAACAAACCATTAAAAAGAAAAAAGATGAATGAGGTAATGAGGTTAGGCAGGCTGGAGAATCATCTGCTTGCTACTGAGGTAGTTTTGTTCTTAAATTAGGTAAAAATAAGGTTTTATTGCCTATTATATTGTTGTTAACAGGTAATACCACTCAAATCTTCGTAATAATCCTCTCCCGCAAAAACAACGCAATCGCCTTTTTCGAAGTCGTCCACAACTCCGAAAGCTGCTTTACCAACTCCAACTGCCGCGCCACATCGCCATCGATTTCGGCCTGTTTGATTTGCCGGTTGATGTTTTCCATCTCATGTTTCACGATGGCATCCTTGTAATTGGTCAGCACGTAAGGCACCTGTTCGTGCAGCACCCGTTGCAGTTCAGTCGTGTCGTCCTGTTCTTTCGGCTTGTTTTTGGAATGGATTTTACTTTCGATATACACATCGGTGGAGATGTCCACGGCAAAACGACTGATTTCGGAGTCGGGATGATTGCAGAAATAAGTTTCGGCCGTGAAATGGGTTGCTTTTAATTGATGGCCTGCTTCTGTTAATATCTTATTATACAATGGATTGATAAATTGCATTTCGTCCATTTGAAAATCGGAAATCACAAATTCGATCACCGGAATATCAATATTTTCATCCTTGTCAATAATGTGCTGTTCGCCGTAACGCACCACGTAATACATGATATTGCGCTCGTAAGCCTCAAACGGCGAAGCAGCAAGCGATGACGGCGCCGATTCCCACGCCGAAAAATCTTCTGGCGAAGGCGGCGGCGCTATTTGTGCTTCTTCGGGATGTTCAGGATCGGGATAGAGCGGTTTTTTCTTTTGCGTCAACACCTCCTGCCGTCGTTTGGCGATGCTGCGAACCAACACGCGCTCGTCCATATCCAACAAACGCGAACATTCCTTCACATACACCAGACGGATGATTTCTTCAGGAATAATGGCAATCGTATTGACGATTTCCGTAATGATATGCGCTTTTTTAACCGGATCATGTCCGGCATCCTGAATCAACAAGCCGGTTTTGAATTGCACAAAATCGGTTTCGGTTTCCTTGATAAAAGCATTAAATTCGGATGCGGAATGGCTTCGGGCAAACGAATCAGGGTCTTCGCCATCGGGCAGAAGCACAATTTTGATGTTCAAGCCGGCTTCGAGCAAAAGATCGATTCCCCGGATGGCCGCTTTGATACCTGCCGCATCGCCGTCGTACAAAACCGTAACATTATTTGTAAAACGATGAATCAGCCGAATTTGACCGGGCGTAAGCGCCGTTCCTGATGAAGCCACCACATTTTCGATTCCCGATTGGTGCATCGAAATGACATCGGTATAACCTTCGACCAAAAAGCAGCGGTCTTGTTTGACCAAGGCTTGCCGTGCGAAATAAATTCCGTATAATTCGTTGCTTTTATGATAAATTTCGCTTTCCGGCGAATTGACGTATTTGGCGGTTTTTTCGTCTTTTTTCAAAATCCGTCCGCCGAAAGCCACCACTTTTCCCGACAAAGTATGCACGGGAAACATCACGCGGCCACGAAAACGGTCGGCCGTATAATTATTTTCGCCCGAAACAGTCAACCCCGTTTTTTCCAGAAATTGCTTTTTGTATCCTGCTTTCAAGGCGGCTTGTGTAAACGGATCCCGGCCATTTAAAGCGTATCCCAATTGAAATTTACGGATAATATCTTCCCGAAAACCGCGTTCCCGGAAATAAGGCAAGCCGATGGTTTGGCCTTCTTCCGAAAGAAACAGATTGTCGGAAAACGTTTTTTGAGCGAAATCATTGAGGATAAACATGGCTTCCCGGTCGTTTTGGACTTGTTTTTCCTCGTCGGTGCGTTCCGTCTCCTTGATTTCGATGTGGTATTTTTTGGCTAAATAGCGCAGGGCTTCGGGATAAGAAAGTTGTTCGTGCTTCATGATGAAATGCACGGGCGTACCACCTTCGCCGCAGGCAAAACATTTACAAATATTTTTGGCGGGCGACACGGTAAACGACGGCGACTTATCTTCATGGAAAGGACACAGCCCCACGTAGTTCACGCCTTTTTTGCGCAAAGTGATGAAATCGGCCACCACGTCGTAAATTTGTGCGACGGAGATGATGCGTTCTATGGTCAGTGAGTCTATCATTGTTTTTGCGTGGTGCAAAAGTAGGTATTTTATTTTGTTTTCGGAAGAAAGTTGTACCTTTGCACTCGCAATGAAACATCCGTTTTTCTTTATCTTGTTTATATTTAGCCCATTCATCCTTTTTTCGCAAGCGCCGAAAGAAGAAATGAGGGCGGCGTGGATTACCACTATTTACGGTTTGGACTGGCCGAGTAAACCCTACGACAGTGCCGACGACATCAGCAATCAGCAGAACGAAATCATCGAAATGATTGATCAATTGAGTCGTGCGAATTTCAACACCGTTTTAATTCAAACCCGTTTGCGGGGCGATGTGATTTACAATTCCAAAATCGAACCCGTCAGTTCCTATATCCGGAGTGAGGGCGCGGTTCGCACAAAATACGACCCGTTGTCGTTTGTCATCAACGAATGTCATAAACGCGGCTTGGAATGTCATGCGTGGTTGGTAACTTATCCGATGGGCGCCGAAAAAATCAAAGGCGAAGAAAACGAATCGCCCGCCTTGAAACGCAACAAAGACAAAACCAAGCGCCACAAAGGCGATTTTTACCTCGATCCGGGCAATCCGAAAACCAACGATTATTTGGTTTCCATCATCGAAGAAATCGTACAAAATTACGACATCGACGGCATCCATCTCGATTATGTGCGCTATCCCGACCAAAGCAGCGATTTTCCGGACGACAACACTTACAAACGCAACCGGCGCGGCATCAACAACAAAGCCGAATGGCGGAAAGACAACATCAACCGTTTTGTATATGAAGTTTATGAAGTGGTCAAATTGCGGAAACCGTGGGTGCAGGTAAGCAGTTCGGTCATCGGATTTTACGACAACATCGCCGGTGAAAAGAAAAAACATTGGACGGCGCTCGGTGTTTCGCAAGACCCCGAAAACTGGTTGGCCGCCGGCAAACACGATTTTATCGTCCCGATGATGTATTACGCCGACGATTTGTTTTTCCCCTTTGTTCCCGACTGGAAACAGCGCACGCACGGCCGCTATATTTTCCCCGGATTGGGATTGTGGAAAATCGACGAAAAAGACGGAAATTGGGAGACGGAAAAAATCAAGGAACAAATCCGTTGTTCGCGCAAAAATGAAATGGGCGGCAACGCTTTTTATCGCACAGACTACTTGATGAAAAACACGAAAAACATTTTAACCGAACTCACACACGATTTTTACCAATACCCTGCCCTGCTTCCTCGCCTTACCTGGTTGGATTCGACCGCCCCGTATCCGCCCGCAGATTTAGAAGCTTCCATCAGCGGAATATTTATGTATTTATGTTGGAAGCCGGTCCGGCAATTCGACAACGAAACCGTTTATTACAACGTGTATCGTTCCGAAACATGGCCGATTGATACGAGCAAAGCCGAAAATCTGGTAGCCGCCCGCATTCCTACACGCATGACATTTTTGCCGATGGACAAGGAAGAAAGCGGTTATTACTATGCGGTTACGGCTTACGACCGTTATCATAATGAGAGTATGCTTTCGGAATCGGTGTATTTTGTGACGGGGGAGTTTGAGAAATAATTCAAATTTGAGGTTGATTCTTCTTCAACAAACAGAGGCAGAGTAACGGAGAAAAAGAGCCAAAGCCAAACTTGGTTGTATCCACCGGATTTGTTGTTCTAACTCCCACATTTCCAAATTTATGTAGTGAATTAATATACTTTTTTGTAATAAATGATGTAAATTTGCAAAATTTACAAGCGATAGCAGAAATGAGTGTATCAACATATCCATCAATAACGGAAGACGATGGAGGTTAATACCATTGATGGTCTGTTTGGGGCGAAATATGATTTTAGTTCCGGACTTAACATAATAATGAGGAGATAATAGTTCTGGAAAGTCAACTTTGCTTCAATCAATTCTATATGCTTTTCTTGCCGAATTTTTGAAATGGAAATTGCCAGACGTATTAACAACTCAGGGAGAAACTATAAAGCTTTATCTACAACAAATAGCTCCATCATTGATTGTAGAGCAGAAATCTGGTTGGACAGATTTTTTAGCTACAATTCCTTACTACTCAACAAAAAATGCAGGAAGTAGGGTAATTGAGTTTATTTTGAACTTAGAAGTGTTTGAGACCCAAAGAAGAAAACAAAAAGATCAATATGATAAACGTTTATTTGAAAATGAATGGAGCAGTCTATATTCTAAATTTGAAAATATAGCTAAAAACACACGCACTGTCTTGACTGGATTTCCTTCGACTCCTGAAATTATCAATGATGAGAGAAAAAGGAAAACGTCGATGCCGAATGGCTTAATGAAATGTTAGACAGGCATCATTATCCGAACAAGTATAAAACGGCAGAACAGATTGCTCAGGAATCAAAACCGACCTTTCAGCAACTATTGGACGAGTTCCTGCTCAAACACAAACTTTCAGAGGTTCGGAAGAAAAACTTCCGTGTTATCTGTCGTGCGATGATGCGCTACGAATTGTCTGTCAGGGCAACCAAACGTGGACAAAAGGCGTTTGTATTGGATATTGATACAGTTACCGCTGATACATTACATGGTATGTGGGATTTTTTTGAGAACGAATATATCTATTACGAAAAATATCCGGCTATTTACAAAACAATTCCTGAAAAGCGCACTCCACAACCCAGAGGTAAAAATACATTGATAGACTGCTTTTGTCGAATCCGCACGTTCTTTTTGTGGTGTCATGAAAAGAAAAAGACAACGAACAGACCATTTGACCAATTCCGTATCGACGAATGTACATACGGTACACCGGTTTATATCACGCTTCAGGAACGAGATAAGTTATTTGAAAAAGATATGTCGGCAAGTCCGCAATTGGAAATCCAACGCGATATTTTTGTTTTTCAGAGCCTTATCGGTTGTCGTGTTGGTGATTTGTATCGAATGACTAAAAGCAATATTGTCAATGGAGCTATTGAGTATATTCCTCGAAAGACCAAAGAGGGCAACCCTGTAACTGTTCGAGTTCCGTTAAATGACAAGGCAAAAATGATATTTGAAAAGTACAAAGATTGTGAAAGCAAAAAATTATTACCGTTTATTTCGGAACAAAAATACAATGATGCAATAAAAAAAGCGTTTAAATTAGCTGAAATAGACAGGATTATTACTATTCTTGACCCGCTAACCAACGAAGAAGTAAAGAAACCTCTATATGAAGTAGCGAGTAGCCACATGGCGCGACGAACTTTTATCGGGAACATATATAAGAAAGCACTATCAAACGACTAACTTCCCAAATTAGTCGTTTTTATTTTTTATATTATTTATAATCAGTTAATTACAAAAATAGAATTTCTATTTTAAAAACCTACCCCCTATTAAAAGAGAGTCAATTGGGC
>BNWW01000060.1 GCA_025999115.1 Bacteroidia bacterium | reverse complement strand
TTGCTGCTGTGTGTTTTTTCGTTGAACGCACAAACGGTGGATCGCAGCATCCGTCCTTCGTCGGCTCCGTCCAAGGAAATCAATATTAAAGATGCAAAAATCTTTACGCTGTCCAACGGATTAAAAGTTTTTTTGGTGGAAGATAAAACCACGCCAATTGTTTATTATTCGCTTCAATTGGATGTAGAACCGGCCTTGGAAGGCGAAAAAGCCGGTATTTCGGCGATGTTCAATGATGTATTCGGGAAAATAACAAAATCGCGCACAAAAGAACAACTCAACAAAGCGGTCGATCTGATCGGTGCGCGCGCCAATACTCATCGCGATGGCGGATATATCTCATTCTTAAAGAAATACGAAGCGCAAGCTTTGGATATTTTTTCCGATATGATTTTAAATCCCGTTTTTTCGCAGGAAGAATTTGACTTGACGGCTGAAAAATATAAAACGTTCATGTCAAGTTTGGGCGATGATGCCGGCGAACTGAACGAACGTGTTTCGGCTGTGTTGACTTATGGTAAAAACTATCCCGACGGCGAAATTGAAACCATGGGATCGATTGAAAAAGTGCAATTGACCGATTTGGAATCGTATTACAAAACCTATTTTGCACCCAACGTATCGCGTTTGGTGATTGTGGGCGATGTCAGTTTGAAAGAAACTCAAGCGAATGTGAAAAAATATTTCGGCGCATGGAAAAAGAAAAACGTTCCCGTAACAAAATATCAAATTCCTTCTACTCCCGAAGCGACTAAAGTAGCATTTGTAGTGAAACCGGGCGCCGTGCAATCGGCCATTGATGTTTCTTATCCGATTCATTATGATATTAAGGAAGCCGATTATGATGCCGCCCGCGTGATGGATCAAATTTTAGGTGGAAGCGGAACCGGACATCTTTTCTTGAATCTTCGGGAAGCGCACAGTTACACGTATGGCGTTTACAGCGACTTATCGCCCGATGAACACATTGGCCGTTTCAGCCTTTCTTCGGGACGGGGAGCCGCTTCGGTGAAAGCCGCCGTTACCGATAGCGCCATTTATGAAATTTTCAATGAATTGAAACGCATTAAAAATGAACCGGTTACAGCCGAAGAATTGAAAGCCGCCAAAACCTATCGCGCCGGCGGATTTTCGCGTTCGCTCGAACAAGCGGGAACAATTGCCAATTTTGCCATCATGATCGATAAATACAAATTGCCGAAAGATTATTATAAAAATTACTTGAAACGCTTGGATGCCGTTACGATCGAAGATGTGCAAGCCGCCGCCAATAAATACATTCATCCCGAACGGGCGTGGGTGGTGGTGGCCGGCGATAAAGCACATGCTGAAAAATTGCTTCCTTTTGCGAGCGACAATACTATTCATTATTATGATTATAACGGCGATCCCACCGAAGCTCCGGTAGAAAAAACTGCGGAAATATCAGCGGAACAAGTGATTGCCGATTATGTGCATGCTTTGGGCGGACAAGCGGCTATTGATAAAATCAACGACTTCAAAACGACAGCAGAAGTTACCATGATGGGACAAAATGTCGAATTGAATCAATTGTTCAAAAAACCGAATTTCTCGGTTACGGATTTGTCGTTGAACGGAACCACGATTCAACACATTGCATTCGACGGGCAAACGGTGCGTATCAGCGGAATGGGCGGTTCACAGGAAATGACTTCCGGTAAAGAGTTCGATGCTATTAAGAACGAAAGCGCGGTGGTTCCCGAAATTAGTTTTGCCGCCAACGGTTACACGCTTTCCATTTCCGGTATTGAACCGGTAAACGGACAAGACGCTTATATTCTTTCGATTACGAAAGCGGATGAAAGCGCTTCCGTCAGCTATTTCGATGTGAAAACCGGATTGAAAGTGAAAAACGTGACCACAGTTCAAACGCAAATGGGTGAACAACAAACTATTACCGAATATGGGGATTATCGCGAAGTGGACGGCGTGAAATTTCCGTTCTTCATGAAGCAAAATACAGCAGGAATGGTTATGGATGTGGCGGTTAAATCCGTAGAAATCAACACGGGGTTGGCTGATTCGGCGTTTAAATAATAATTTAGAGTGCATGACTATCAGGGGACTCCTCCCTTCGGTCGGAATCCCCTGATAGTCATTAAACCTAATTTGTATAATTTACGTTCAATAAAATATCTCATGTCTAATCCCGTTAAAACTCTCAACGACCCCGAAATCGGCGAAATTTTTTTCCACAAGAACGACCGCGCCAAACGCTATATCATCCGGGTGAAACACAAACAAGTGAATGTAACCGTTCCCCGCTATGGTACTTTTCGTTTCGCCGAAAATTTTTTCCATGAAAACCGGAATCATGTTTTAACTCAAATCAACCGGCAACATCCGCCGCCCGAATCTTCAAATTACGACGAAACGGAATTGCGCCGGCAAGCCTTATCCTATCTCCCGAAACAATTAAAGTATTTAGCTAAAACGCATCATTTTCAATATCAATCGGTTAAAATCAGAAAGAGCAAAACCCGCTGGGGATCTTGCTCTTCCAAAAAAACCATTAACCTTTCTTTTTACCTAATGCTATTACCTATTCATTTAATTGATTATGTTTTGCTTCACGAACTTTGCCATACGGTGGAGATGAATCACAGCCTTGCTTTTTGGAATTTACTGAATCAACACACCCAAGGAAAAGTGAAAGCTTTGCGAAAAGAACTTCGGGATCATCATTTGCGTTGATGCCGGCCGTGGCTATCTTTCCCTTTGTCCATGACTTTTTTAGCCATTTCCAATTCGGCGGTTTGGTACAAAAATACTTTTTCGGCCGGAACCACTTTCAATAATTTGGCAAAATACTCTTGTTCCAATTGCGCTTCTTTCAGTTTGATAGCGAGCGAAAGTTCGATTACTTTCTTGTAATCTGCTTCCGAAACCGTTTCGTTGTTGCGTTTGGCTTGACGAATCTTACGCAACTCAACACGCAAAGGTTGATTCAATTCAAACTTTTTCTTTTGAAATTCGTTTTCGACCGGCCAAAAATTTTCCGCTTCTTCTGTAGTTAATCCTACGGCTTGCGTGATATACGCCGTTCGTTCGGCTTTAAATTTTTCAAAACGCGCTTTGCGTTGTTCATCTGTTTGTTGTGCGAACACATTCCAGCTCAGGCTTGCCAAGCAAACCATCAATGTAATTAATCCTTTTGTTTTCATTGCTTTGTCATTTTTATAATTCTTAATCCAAATCTACATAAAATGCTTCGTGATAAGCATTTATAGCCATTTCCTCTTCGTAATATTGATAAAAATCTTCGATTTCGGCATCGGAAGATAAATTCAATTCCGCATTTTTGGGAGAGTAAACTCGCGTAAATAGATTGACCATCAGAGCGATACCGGCAAACATGGCCGCCATATACATCCACGGTTTTACGCGATCCCAAAGAGGAATGATTTTTGGAGTTTCTGTGTGTCGTTCGGGAAGTTGCGACATGATACGATCGGTTAATCCGTCAAAATAGCCTTCCGGCGTTGTAAAAGGATTTTTGTTTCCGATTTCGTCTAAAAAATGGCTGTTGTTAGTCATAATAAATTCTTTTTGTCCACAAGAAATAAGACTATAATGAATGATAAAAGTTTAATCCCGGCTTAAAATATTTTCAATTTTTTTGCTTGCATGATGATAGGAGGCTTTCAGAGCGCCTACCGAGGTGTCCAAAATATTCGACATCTCTTCATACGACATATCATCGAAATAACGCAAATTGAAAACCAAGCGTTGTTTTTCGGGTAAGGTCAGAATAGCTTTTTGCAGTTTCATTTGGGCTTCGTCGCCGTCGAAATATTCGTCAGCTTCCAATTTCCGGGCGAATATAGCTTCGTCGTCGTCCATCGAAAGGAGTGTATGGGCGCGTTGTTTGTTGATAAACGTAATGCTCTCATTGATAGCGATTTTGTATAGCCAAGTCGATAATTTCGATTCGCCGCGAAACAACTCAATATTCATCCAAGCCTTGATGAAAGTATTTTGCAATACATCGTTGGCGTCGTCGTGGGAGAGAACGATTTTGCGAATGTGCCAATAAAGTTTTTCGCTGTAATAACGAACCATTTGTTCAAAAGCTTTGTGTTGAATCAACGGCTCATTGCTGTGCAAATTATCTAAAACTTCTGCTTCGTTGTAAATATTCATGGCTGATGATTTTATTCCCGGTTGTGTTTTTGTTGATGATAGACGTTGCGTATGCTATCGGCCGGTAAATTAATTGTAAATTGTTGAAAAACAGCAAACCGGCTAATCAATATTTGTTGCCGGCACGAATCGGGCAAATGCAGATTTCCATAAACCGATTCAATGGAATAGCGACTTGCCGGTATTGTGTAGCGTTTGGCGAACGGTCCGTCGTATCGAATCGTATCGCGGAAAACGAAGTTCGTGTCCTTGCATTGGATACAAAATGTCAGTTCCGGCGCCAATGAATCGCGGATTCCCAATGCGGAAAACATTACATCGTATCGTTGTAAACGATTGATTGTCAGCGAATCGAACTCCTCATAAAAAGCAAAAGTCGAATTTTGGAACCGGGATTGCAGCCACACAGCCGGTGTTTGATACAAATACGCGGTATCCATACGAACCGAAGCGGTGCGGATATAATCTTGTTCGGCGCGCAGATCTTCGATTAATTTGGCATATCGTTCGTTGAGTTTTTCGTTGATTTTCTGGAATTTTTCCAAATTGGCATTGTACCAAACCAGCGAAGTATCGAATTTTTCTTCCGTGATTTTATGTTTCCGGAAAACGGTTTGCAGCCATTCCGCTTTTTTAATGGAATCGTCGGCAAAAAACGAGCGGTTTTCTTTCACGGCGGTTTCGGTCAGATATAAATCAAATAACACCGCTTCCATTTTTTGTTCGGAGAGAACATTGGCGGGGCGTTTGGTGCAAGCGATTAGGAGTAAACAAACGAATGAGTAAACGAGAAAACGAGAAAGGGACAGACTTTTGCTATTGCTTTTCTTGTTGACTCGTATATTCCAATTCTTATTTACTGAAAATATCATTTTTTCTCAAAGCTACCGGAAAATGTATTCCTGTAAAAAAGTAATAGCCAAGCAATTCCAACACTGATACTTGCATCGGCCAGATTGAAGATGTAGCGGAAAAAGACGAACTCGTTTCCGCCGACAAACGGCATCCATTCCGGCCAAGTAAATTCAAACAGCGGGAAATAGAACATATCTACCACTTTTCCGTGCAGCCACGTACCGTATCCGCCTTCGGCCGGAAATAAGGTCGCCATCGTGTAAGGCGTGCTTTCACTGAAAATAACGCCGTAGAAAATGCTGTCGATAATGTTTCCGACTGCACCGGCAAAAATCATCGAAACACAAATAATGTATCCCAAATTGAAATTTTTCCGCACTAATGTGTAGAGATAATAAATGATGGCGAACGAAGCCACAATCCGGAACAGCGACAAAAACAATTTGCCGACTACTTCGATGCCCATCGCCATCCCGTTGTTTTCGACAAAACGGATATAAAACCAATCGGTGATTCGAATGTCGTTTTGCAGGTTGTCGGCTGCGATGCACATATTCGTTTTAACCCAAATTTTGAGGATTTGATCTGCTGCCAGAATCAACAAAATAACGGTTACCGCCCAAAAGCCTTTGGATAGTTTCATTTATTTCTGGGCTTGTTTGGCTTCGATACTCAAAGTTGCATGGGGGACAGCGCGCAGGCGTTCGGCCGGAATCAGTTTTCCGGTTTCGCGGCAAATGCCGTAAGTTTTGTTTTCGATACGCACCAAAGCTGCTTGCAAGTTTTGAATAAACTTCATCTGGCGTTGCGCTAAACGGCCGGCTTCTTCTTTCGATAAAGTCGATGCGCCTTCTTCCAACACTTTGAACGTGGGCGATGTATCGGTAACATCGTTGCCGTCGGTATTCATCAATGTGGCCTTCAAAAGATCGTAATCACGCCGGGCCGCATCCAATTTTTCGAGGATAATGGAACGAAATTCTTCCAATTCCGAATCGGTGTATCTTGTTTTTTCGCTCATACTTACAAAATTTAGGGTGCAAAGATAGGTAAAATTTATATAAGTTCTATATTAATCCACAATTTAAAATCATCCAGATCCAATTCAACCCCTTGATTCAGCGATTTTAATTCGATACTTTGCGCAAGCACTTGATTGGCCATATAGGTTTTATATTCGTTTACCGCTTCATTGATGCGTTCATCCGGTTGAATGATGACATTGATTTTATCCGTGATTTCGTAACCGTTTGATTTTCGGATGTTTTGAATCCGGTTAACCAATTCGCGGGCGATACCTTCTTTCTTGAGGTCGCCGGTGATGGTGATGTCCAAAGCCACCGTGAGATTTCCTTCGTTGGCCACCAACCATCCCGGAATATCTTCGGAGATGATTTCCACGTCGGCAGCTGTGATTTCGGCCGGTTGTCCTGCGACGGCGATTTCCAAACGTCCGGTTTGTTCTAATTTCAGGATTTCTTCTTGCGGAAGAGCGACGATAGCGGCGGCTAAATCTTTCATGATCTTGCCGTAGCGCGGGCCTAATTTTTTGAAATCGGGTTTGATTTTTTTGACTAAAATACCGGCGGCATTATCGACATAATGAATGGATTTGACATTTACTTCGTTCAAAATCAAAGCCTGCACCTCTTCGATAGCTGCTTTTTGATGCGCATCCGTAACCGGAATCATGATGGACGATAGCGGTTGGCGTACCTTGATATTGACTTTCCGACGTAAGGCCAAAATCATTGACGAAATATCCTGCGCGATTTTCATTCGTTCTTCCAAATCCTTGTCAATCAGCGATTCGTCGGCTTTGGGAAAGTTACTTAAATGTACAGAGACCTCCCTCCAACCCTCTCCAAAGGCAGGGGAGCCTTGCGGTTTTTCTTTCGTGGATGATATTTGCGAGTTAGAAAGTTCTGCGCCTCCCCCTCTTTTGGAGGGAGTTGGGGGGAGGTGTAAATCCATATATAATTTATCAGAATAAAACGGCGCAATCGGCGACATGAGTTGAGCCACTATTTTCAAACAAGTATAAAGCGTTTGATAAGCCGAGAGTTTATCGACATTCATTTCACCGCCCCAGAAGCGTTTTCGGTTCAGGCGAACATACCAATTGCTCAAATTATCGTTCACAAAATCGTTGATGGCGCGGCCGGCGCGGGTAGGTTCGTAGTCGGCGAATTGTTCGTCCGTTTCCTTGATCAAGGAATTTAAAAGCGACAAAATCCACCGGTCGATTTCGGGACGTTCGTTGAAAGGAACTTCCGGTTGTGTACCGTCGAAACCATCAACATTGGCATAAAGTGCGAAAAACGAATATGTATTATATAAGGTACCGAAAAATTTGCGGCGGGCTTCTTCCACGCCTTCCGGGTCGAATTTGAGGTTATCCCACGGAGAAGCATTCGTTACCATATACCAGCGCAGAGGGTCGGAACCGAATTTTTCGATGGTTGCGAACGGATCGACAGCATTGCCCAAACGTTTCGACATTTTATTTCCGTTTTTATCCAGCACCAGACCGGTGGAAACCACGTTTTTGAACGCGACCGATTTTTTGACCATCGTACTGATTGCGTGGAGGGTAAAAAACCAGCCGCGGGTTTGATCCACGCCTTCGGAGATGAAATCGGCGGGATAAAAAGAACCAGATTCCACTAATTCCTTGTTTTCAAACGGATAATGCAATTGTGCAAACGGCATTGAACCCGAATCAAACCAGACATCAATCAAATCGCTTTCGCGCTTCATCGGTTTACCGCTTTCGGAAACAAGAATGATATTATCGACGAACGGACGGTGCAAATCAATGTTTTTCGGGTCGTAATTTTCCGAGGTATAAACACCCGGTTGGAAATTTTTATAGGGATTTTCCTTCATCACGCCGGCGGCAACGGCTTGGTTGATTTCTTCGATTAATTCGGCTACCGAACCGATACATTTTTCTTCCATTCCGTCTTCCGAGCGCCAAATCGGAAGCGGCGTTCCCCAATAACGGGAGCGCGACAAGTTCCAATCTTGCAGGTTTTCGAGCCATTTGCCGAAACGACCTTGTCCGGTGGATTGCGGTTTCCAATTGACGGTATTGTTGAGGGAAATGAGTTCGTCTTTTACAGCGGTGGTGCGGATAAACCAACTATCTAAGGGATAGTACAATACGGGTTTGTCTGTGCGCCAACAATGCGGATAATTGTGCGTATGTTTTTCGATTTTGAAGGCCAAGCCTTGTTGTTTCAACAAGACACAAATATCTATATCCAAAGTAGCGTCATTTTCCGTTAAATTGGGATCGTAGGCATTTTTTACATACCGGCCTGCGTATTCGGTGTAGAGAGGCTCGTTGATGTTGTTTTTTACAAAACCTTCGTCCAAATCTTCCAACAAATAGAATTTGCCGGTTAAATCGACCATCGGAACTTGTTTGCCGTTTTTGTCGAGTAAAAGCATCGGAGCTATGTTGTTCTGTTTGGCTACTTTATCGTCGTCTGCACCGAAAGTGGGAGCGATATGGACGATGCCGGTACCATCTTCGGTGGTAACGAAATCGCCTGTGATAACGCGGAAAGCAGACTGCTCTCCCTGTCCTTCTCCATAAGAGAGGGGGGAAATCCATGGAATCAATTGTTCATATTCTATTCCGGACAATTCTTTGCCTTTGTATTTTTCGAGAATTTCGTATTCGTTTTTTCCCATTACGCTGTCGAGCAATGTTTCGGCCAAAATCAATTTGACTTCTGCTTTGGAGTATGGGTTTTGCGTTTTTATTTTTACATAGTCGATATTTTCTCCTACGCAAAGCGCTGTGTTAGAAGGTAATGTCCACGGAGTAGTTGTCCAAGCCAAAAAATAGGCGCCGTCTTGATTTTTCAATTTGAATTGAGCGATGCAAGTGGTATCTTTCACATCGCGGTAGGCGCCGGGTTGATTGAGTTCGTGAGTTGAAAGTCCCGTTCCCGCAGCCGGCGAATAAGGCTGAATGGTATAACCTTTATAGAGGAATCCCTTGTTATACAAATCTTTAAGCAAATACCAAAGTGTTTCGATATAGCGATTATCGTAAGTAATGTAAGGGTTTTCCATATCGACCCAATAGCCCATTTTGTGGGTCAAATCTTCCCATTCGCGAGTAAATTTCATCACTTCGCGACGGCAAGCGGCATTGTAATCTTCGACGGAAATTTTTTTGCCGATGTCTTCTTTGGTGATGCCGAGTGATTTTTCCACGCCGAGTTCGACAGGTAATCCGTGTGTATCCCAACCGGCTTTTCGATCGACCCGAAAGCCTTTCATCGTTTTGTAGCGACAGAATATATCCTTGATACTGCGGGCGATAACATGATGAATACCCGGCATTCCGTTGGCGGAAGGAGGCCCTTCGTAGAATACAAAAGACGGAGCGCCTTCGCGAATTTCCAAGCTTTTTTGGAAAATATTATTTTCTTCCCATCGTTTTAAAACCTCTTTATTAACTTCCGACAAATCAAGTTGATTATACTCTGCAAATTTTTTCGCCATAATTATCTTTCTGTAAATTAGGGCGCAAAGTTAATGATTTTTAGGTAAAAAGTGATAATATGCTGTGACAAATTATTCCAAATAAGTATATCCATAAAGCCCCGACCGGTAATTCGATAAAAACTCGCGACCTTCTTCTACCGTGATACGCCCTTCTTTCATGGCTGTCGTTACCCAAGTTTCGACGGTGCGCACTAATTTTTTGGGACTATATTCCACGTATTCCAATACATCGGCAACGGTTTCACCATCAATGATTTGCTCGATTTGATAACCGTCTTTGTTGACCGAAATATGCACGGCATTGGTATCGCCAAACAAATTATGCAAATCGCCCAAAATTTCTTGATAGGCTCCCACCAAAAACACGCCCATATAATAGGGATCCTTTTTGTTCAAGGAATGTACCGGCAAGTGAGAGGTGTAGTTTTCCATGTTGATGAAATTATCGATTTTTCCGTCCGAGTCGCAAGTAATATCTTGCAAAGTGGCCGTGCGGTTGGGTTTTTCGTCCAAACGCGAAATCGGAACAATTGGAAATACTTGGTCTATCGCCCAAGAATCGGGCAAAGATTGGAACAACGAAAAATTACAGAAGTATTTGTCGGGCAGCATTTTAGCAATTTTGTACAGTTCTTCCGGCGCGTGTTTCATATTCATCGCCATTTGTTGCACTTCGCGCGCAATCGACCAATAGAGTTTTTCAACTTGTGCGCGGGTAACTAAATCGATTAAGCCGAGGCTGAACAAGTCCAACGATTCTTCACGAATTTGTTGCGCATCGTGCCACGTTTCTATCAAACGCGGATTGTTCATTTCGTCCCACAATTTGTAGAGTTCTTGTACCAACTCGTGAGCGTTTTCGGGTAATTCTTCGTCCTCGCCCCATTCGGGTAAAGTGGTAGTTTCCAATACTTGGAATATCAATACGGAGTGATGCGCCGTCAACGAGCGTCCCGATTCGGTAATGATATTCGGTTGCGGAATATTGTTTTTCACGCACACATCGACCAACGTAGAA
>BNWW01000059.1 GCA_025999115.1 Bacteroidia bacterium | reverse complement strand
TGCCTCCAAGAGGCCGGATAACGAAAATGGAAATGTTAATTGATTTATACACAAATAGATAGAATTTTAATACTTCTCTTTATCTTCTATTTGTCAATGAGTTAAAGGGAAGTGCGAAACATTAATAATATATTAATTGTTTAATGATATTTATTACGACTATCCGTAAAATTACCTCTAAGGCCCCGCTGTAGGCAGGAAGGTGGGAGTGAAAAAAACAGGCCGGCAAGAAAACAAGACAATGTTTCACAACATCACCTGGCGAATGAAGAAAGTATTTAAAAAGAAATGCGGATTCCTTGCCTGACCCATTTTATTTATGTCATTTCAATGTAAAGGTCTAAATAATTTTCGGATAATTTTTATGTACTTTGGACAGGCAATAGCATAATAGTGGCCAATTTAAGAATTTGGTTATATTAAATTTTTAACAATCAATGCAATATAAATTATTGGCCAATTGTGATTTTAGGCAATATAAACTATTAATTTATCGCCACAACCCAGGTTAGCCGTAGAGTGATATTCAATTTTGCGAAGCAGTTGGGCGAAGTCGCCAGACTTCGTCCGGCTAAAAGCAGGCAGGGTAAACGCATTTTGTTTATACAAGAATGGATTTTCAAGAGAATGATGTCTCAAAAATCTTCAACGATTGTTTGGAAGAAGTTATTTTATATGGGATGTCATAGGAATAAACAAAGTTAGCAATTCCACTTATCGGCAGTAAAGGTCAAGCCCTGCGAATTTTTGAAATATAAATAAAACTCTATAATTTTGCGCCATTATTTTTGCCTCTGCTCGGCGTAGCTTATTGAAAAAAGCGAATGCCCACGTTGGCAACAAAACGGAGTTTTGTACGTTTAAAAATAGAATAGAAAAATGTTAAGATATGCACAATTATCAAGATTACAAAGCTGGAGTTTTGATTTTAAGCCAGCGTATCCGGAAGCTACGCCGAACGCATTCGTTTGATTTTCAACACACTACAGGCAACAAGGTTATGAAAAAAAATATATTACCAGTCAGTTTATTGAGTTTGCTATTTGTATTCTCTCAATCGGTAAAATCACAGGAGAAACATAATTTTGACAATAAACGGAATGCAATTATATTTGCACCGGCAAACTTACTTGACCCGCTGAGTCCATCATTGCAAATTGGTTATCAACGAAATCTGACCGATGACTATATCCTCCAAGGAGAACTTTTTTATACAAAAACGGATGGCACTTTTATACAAAAACGGATGGCACTATTCATGTGTCACATGGCGGAGGGGGATTGTTTGGGCCTCCTCCTGTTAGGGATAATTTTTTTCAGAAGAAAAATGTTTATGGCATAAATGCTAAATTTGGGCAACAAATTCTTTTCAAAATTTTTTTGATAGAATGGCATACAGGACTGGGACTCGCATACAATAATGTAAGGCACTATGACAGGGATGACGATTTAGAGGAGGGTACGAAAAACAATATAAGTGTTATTATCAAGGATTTATTGCAGACTGTTCAACAGCTCCGTTTTTCCTTCGTTCACTAATTTGAGAACCAATTCGCCGAACAATGTATTTTGCCAGGCAAACCATTCCCGCGTGAAATTTGCAGGATCGTCTTTATGGAACGATTCGTGAATAAACCCTTTTCCGGCATCCGTATCCAACAATTGCTGCATACAAATTTTAATTTCGTTATCGTCCTGTGAAGTAAAGGCTTTCATCATGATGCTCATCGGCCAAATCATGTCGTAACCGATGTGCGGGCCACCGATGCCTTCGCCGGCTTTCCCTTTGAAGAAATACGGATTGCTGTCGCTCCAAACAAAACGGCGCGTGTTTTGATAAACCGGATCATTCATTTGGGTGTCGTCCAAATACGCCATCGCCAATAAACTCGGCACATTGGCATCGTCCATCAATGATTGATTTCCGAAACCGTCTACTTCAAAAGCGTAGATTTTTCCATATTCGGGGTGGTTGTGAACAGCGTATTTTTGCAATGCCGTTTCCACTTCATTCGCCAAATCGGAACATTCTTTAGCTAATGTATTTTTTTGATTGACAGCGGTTAATATTTCAGCAGCCTTGTATAAAGAAGTAACTGCAAAAAAGTTCGACGGAATCAAAAACTGAAAAATGGTTGCATCGTCGGAAGGACGAAAAGCCGAAGCAATCAAACCGACCGGTTTCACGGGATTGCCCCAACCGTTGTTGGTGAGCGTATCCATTGCCCGGTCCGTTCTCCGTAGAAAATGATACGATCCGTTATTTTCTTTGCGTTGCTGTTCTCTAAATGTTTTCAACACGGCCGCCACTGCTTGCACCCATTCTTCGGAAAAAACGCTGCTGTCGCCGGTAACTTTCCAATAATGATAGGCCAACCGGATAGGGTAGCACAACGAATCGATTTCCCATTTGCGTTCATGCAATTCGGGTTTCATATCCGTATTATCCGACATCCATTCGCCGCCCACAGGGCCATCGTTGAACGCATTGGCATACGGATCTATCAGAATACATTTCCATTGCCGGTTGATAACGCCCGCAATCATTTTCCGTAATGCTTCGTCTTTGTTGGCTAATTGAACGTATGGCCACACTTGAGCGCCCGAATCGCGCAACCACATGGCGTGAATATCTCCCGTATAAACGAATGTATCGTCTTTGCCGCCGGTTTGCCGGTAATGCACAGTCGTATCCAAGGTGTTGGAGAAACAATTTTCAAACATCCATGCCAATTTGGGATTTGTCAATAGTTTTTTTACCCGAATAATTTCCGCGTCAATGATTTTGGCTTGAAATAAACGGTTGCGTTTTTCCGGCCGTTGGCTTTCGTATTGAAATACTTTCGTATTATCTTTTTCGATTGCCAAATCGTGATTTATACCTGCATACGCATTGCCAAATCCACAACAAAGGATTCCCAAAGAATATAAAAATTGAAATTGTCTTTTCATTTAGAGATTAATATTCGTTATTTAACCAATTTTTCTGCAAATATAACACCTTTTCGGGAAATATTCAATTTTTTGCTCTGTCGTGTTTGTAGGGGTGTAACACATTCCCAAGATAAAAGTCAACATCTACATTAGCAACAAAACGAAATTTTATACGTTTAAAATAAATATGATTATTAAACCCGTTACTCCCACTCAATTACCCGAAATATTGGCCATCTTCAATGAAGCAATTGCCAATACAACCGCTTTGTACGACTACGAACCACGTACATTGGAAAAAATAAATCAATGGTACGAAATGCATGTGCAAAATGATTTTCCGGTTATTGGCGCTTTCGACGAAGCAGGTACGCTGCTGGGATTTGCTACTTATGGGAGTTTTCGTCCGCACGAGGGATATAAATTTACTTTTGAACATTCAGTCTATGTGCGTACCGATGCGCGGGGGCGCGGAATTGGAGAAACGTTGCTTACTGCCTTAATCGCAGAAGCTCGAAAACGACCCGTACATTCGCTGATAGGTGTCATTGATGCCGACAACACAGTCAGCATTCGTCTTCACGAAAAACTGGGTTTTAGCTTTTGCGGTAAAATTCCACAGTCGGGCTTCAAATTTGGACGTTGGTTGGATATCGTGTTTTATCACAGAACGATATTCTAAAATAACATCGTTCCATACATTGCAGCTTTGCGTTCCAACGGCAACGGATAAGCGCGTGAAGTAGAAGGCATCCGAAAAAGCCTCACCGGGCGATTTTCAACCGAAAATTTCACGCTTTTGCCCACTGCCGGTTCATCTACTTGCAGTTGCGTGCGCAACGTGTCCATCGCTTTTTGTCCCGTAACTGCAATTGTTTGACAATTAGGAAGTTGTTGCAATAAAGCCCGAATCTCGGTTGCCTCTATGATTTCAAGAAATTGGTCGGCGGCATTGTCTTTCAAACGGTGCACAACGGTAGCGGTATCAAACAACGCAATTCCCTTTTCGATCAAAAAATCCACAATTCGCTCTTTGCAAAAAGCTTTGTGCGTGGTTTCTACAAAGTGATTTTTATCGCCAAAAAACAGCAAACCCATCACGCGCCACATATCGTTATTGAGATTGGGGTAATAAAAATCCATTGACCAACGTTTTTGTGGTGGCGGAAAACTGCCCAACATCAATAATTGGGCGTTTTTCGGAAGAAAGGGTTGCAAGGGATGACGTTCTATGTTTGATATTTCTGTTGACATATTTTTTTAATTTTAATATTGTGGCTGTAAAATTACAACAAAAATCGTAATTTTGCGTATGCGAAAAATTATCCATCTTGATATGGATGCTTTTTATGCTTCCGTCGAGCAACGGGACAACGAAGCATTGCGTGGCAAACCCATTGCCGTCGGTTATTCCGAAGCGCGGGGAGTGGTTGCCACCGCCAGTTATGAGGCGCGAAAATTCGGCGTTCATTCTGCTATGCCTTCCTTGACGGCTAAAAATAAATGTCCCGGATTGATTTTTGTTCCGCCGCGGTTTGAAGTCTATCACGACGTTTCCATGCAAATCCGGAAAATCTTTTTGGAATATACCGATTTGGTAGAGCCGCTGTCTTTGGATGAAGCGTTTTTGGATGTAACCGTAAATCACAAAAACAATCCTTCCGCCAGCTTGATTGCTAAAGAAATCCAACAAAAGATTTTTGAAAAGACCGGATTGACAGCTTCTGCCGGAGTTTCGTGCAATAAATTTTTAGCCAAAATTGCATCCGATTGGAAGAAACCCAACGGTTTTTTTGTGATTCCACCGGAAGAAGCGGAAAAATTTGTAGAAGCCTTAAAAATAGAAAAGTTTTACGGAGTCGGAAAAGTAACCGCGCAAAAGATGCACGAAAATTATATTTTTACCGGATACGATTTGAAACAACGTTCGGAAACAGAATTGGTCAAATTATTCGGGAAAGCCGGCCATAGCCTCTACGTCAACGCTCGCGGAATAGACGACCGGCCCGTCGAACCTCACCGGATTACCAAATCCATCAGTACGGAAACCACTTTTTTACAAGATAAAGTCAACCGGATTCTTCTCACTGTGGAACTTTATCATTTAGCCAAAGAAGTCATCGAACGGATGAAAGAAGAGAATTTTTACGGCAAAACGATTACGATAAAAGTCAAATACGCCGATTTCAAACAGATTACACGGAGCAAAACGCTACCTCAAAAAATAACCGAATTTCAACATTTCTGGCCTGCTGCACGAAACATGATGAAGGGTATTGATTTATCGGGACAAGCGGTTCGATTGTTGGGTTTTGGGATCAGTAATGCAGGAGAGGAAACAGAACCAAAACATACGCAATTGGAATTGAAACTGTTTTAATTATTCCTACCATTTTTCTCATACTAATATGCTCAATCCCAGCTTCCTCAAACTCCGCCCCAAAAGCAACATACCCCATTTTCAAATAGAAATTTTTCGCTGTCAATTGGGCATGTAAAACGATTTCCGCCAACTGATTTTGTGCAAGCCATTTTTCCGCCGCCGCAATGACTTCTCGCCCATACCCTTTCCCACGATGTGCTTTCAAAACCGCCATGCGCTGCAAAGTAACCCGGCCACCGTCTGTTTTGTCGGGAAGTAAGCGAGCCGTTGCTACGGCATTATTTTCTTCGTTATACAACACAAAATGAACGCATTGCGTTTCGTATTCGTCTATTTCCATTTCGAGCGGAACCTTTTGTTCGTCCACAAAAACAGTATGACGAATACGAACGGCTTCTGCGTAGATGTTGCTTTTTGTGTCGCGGGTATGGAGGATTTTCATTATTATTCCAACCCTGCCAATTGATCAATATTTTTTTGAATTTCCTCGTCCGGCACAGAATAATTCGCCAAATCGCCCGATAAATATTGGTCATAAGCCGTCATATCAATCAATCCATGTCCCGAAAGATTGAACAAAATGACTTTTTCCTTGCCTTCTTCTTTGGCTTTCAAAGCCTCGTTGATGGTGGCCGCAATGGCATGCGCCGATTCGGGCGCCGGAATAATGCCTTCCGTTTGAGCAAACAGGATGCCTGCTTTGAACGAATCCAATTGGTCGATATCGACAGCTTCCATCATATTATCCTTGATTAATTGACTGACAATCGATCCCGCACCATGATAACGCAATCCACCCGCGTGAATGTGCGCCGGCGCAAAATTATGTCCCAATGTAAACATCGGGATAAGAGGAGTATAGCCTGCTTCATCGCCAAAATCGTAATGAAATACACCACGGGTCAGTTTCGGACAAGAGGAAGGTTCGGCTGCAATAAAGCGCGTTGTCTTGCCTTCCAAAATATTGTGTCGCATAAACGGAAACGAAATGCCGCCAAAGTTTGAGCCGCCACCGAAACATCCGATCACGATGTCGGGATATTCGCCGGCCATCGCCATTTGTTTTTCGGCTTCCAATCCAATCACCGTTTGATGCAGAGTTACATGATTCAGCACACTTCCCAAGGTATATTTGCAGTTGGGCGTTTGCATCGCCAATTCGAGCGCTTCCGAAATAGCGGTTCCCAAACTTCCTTGATAAGTTGGTTTTTCGGTCAAAATTTTACGTCCCGATTTGGTGGACATCGAAGGCGAAGCAATGACCTGCGCTCCCCACGCCTGCATCAACGAGCGACGGTAGGGTTTTTGTTCGTAACTCACTTTCACCATATATACTGCCAAATCCAATCCGAAAACCTTGGCTGCATACGACAAAGCTGTTCCCCATTGCCCCGCACCGGTTTCGGTAGTAATATTGGTAACACCTTCTTGTTTGCAATAATAGGCTTGCGCCAATGCCGAATTGAGTTTGTGCGATCCCACCGGACTCACACTTTCGTTTTTGAAATAGATGTGAGCGGGAGTATCCAAAGCTTTTTCCAATCCATAAGCGCGTACCAAGGGCGTAGAGCGATACACTTTGTATTGTTCGCGCACTTCTTCCGGAATGGGTATCCACGCATCCACTTGGTTCAATTCCTGTTTGGAAACTTCTTGGGCAAAAATCGGAAATAAATCTTCGGGATTCATCGCCTGTTTCGTTCCCGGATGCAACAAGGGCATCGGTTTGTTTTTCATATCCGCTACAATGTTGTACCATTGCGCCGGAATTTCTTGTTCGCTGAGAATAAATCGTTTTGTTCTTTCCATGATATTAAATTAAATATTAGTGTAATTTATTAATGATTGGACTCCTAAGGACTTTGTCGCAGCACAACTTGCACAATCGCAGCCACTAAAGCCCCCTTTAGGGGGTTGGGGGTAATTTTGCGGAATCATTTACTTGTTTTTGCGCCTTTAAAAGTCAATGGATATTCCCCCATTTTCATTGTAAGCAGCAAACTGTCGTTGTCGGCCGAACCCACCAAATCGGCAACGATATAGTCTGAGAACGGATTGCCGGCTAATGTCGGAACAATATTGTTGCCGGCTAATAGTCTCAAATTCAATGCCGGAGCAGATGAAACACTATCCACCTTAATCGATTCCAATACCGGCATTTTGTCGGCAAATTTCACATTATTAAATATTAAAGCTACATGAATGTGATCTTCCAAAACACGCAAATCGACCGATTGATTGGGTTCGATGTAAAATGTACCATCGGTTTGATCAACTTCCAAACGGCCGACATAATCGCCGTTATGCACTTCTTCCGTTACTTCCACTTTGCCGTTTTCGTCGCAAGCCACAAAACCTACGGCCACTAAAGCCACTAAAAATAAAAAGATTTTTTTCATTTTGATAAAATATTAAATATTAATTTGAATTGATATTCCTGTTTGCACCGGCTTTCCGCGTTGAATAAACGAATTGCCGATCGATTTAAAATAAAATGTTTGATATTCCACGTTGGTAGCGTTTTTTATCCACCAACTTGCGGATATTTTTTTTGTATTCCAATGGATGGATGCGCCCCATAAGCCGTAAAATGGTTGTGAAAGCGTATTTTGCTCGTTCCAATAGATTTTTCCGGCGCCTTTCCAATCTACATGAAACAGAAGCGATTGCAACCACGGTTTACTTATTTTCCAATCGTATTCGCCACCGATAGATACTGTGTTTTGAGGCGCGTAAGGGACAACATTTCCCGCATAATCGTTATTACCATCGTTATAAACACGAAAACGGGCGTTGGTATAACCGTAATTTCCGTTCAGCGAGAATTGCCGGTAAGTGTAACGAATCGAAATTTCGCCGCCGAAAATCGCTGTTTTGCCGGCATTCGACATCAAGCGGCCGGTGCTTTGTCCCGGTGGAAAAACCGTCAGTTGTTGATTGGTACAATCGATGAAAAATAGTGCTGCATCGGTCTGTAAACGGTTATTTAACCAACGCGAATGCGTGCCGATTTCGTAATTCCAACTGTATTCGGGTTTGTAAGCAAAAGTGGAAGTATTGGGAAAAGACATCCCAAATTCCGTTTTCATAATGTCGTTCCGAAGTTTGTTTTGCAAAATATCGGAAAAAATCTGCGTATTGAATCCGCCGGTTTTGTAGCCGCGCGACGTTTCTATGTAAATATTACCTTTCGGAATTTGATAAGCAATGGATAATGATGGAATTAATTCGTAAAAATTAGCTCCTTGCCAATCTTGCATTTCCGAATGTAACAATTTAAAATCGGCCGGCGTAATGCGGTAATGCAAACCTGTATAATTATGGTATTCGATTTTGGTATATTCGTAATCGAAACGGCAACCGGCCGTGAAATTCCACAAACCCACATTCAACGAAGATTGATGAAACAACGAAGCGCCCATCGCCGGCAAACGGAAGCGGCTTTCGATCGGGAAAGATTCTTCTGCAATTTCCAAATCCCTGCCGGGAAAATATTGATGGATGTAATGATTGGCATTATCTAAAATCAATTGTTGAATGCCGGCGCGTTTAAACGTAACCGGCGCATTCATCCGGTTGTTTTTGTGAAAAGCGAAAGCGCCGCCGAGCCATTGCCACGGTTTTGAATCGGTCGATTTTACGATAAATTCCTGTGTAATAGCGTGTTCATTTTGTTGTTGCGTCAAAATAAACATCGATTGCGGTTGAAAATCCTGGTCGAGATTCATTTCGTCGTCCGTATATTGGTAGCTTGTTGTGGACGAAAATTGCCAAGACGGACGGCGGTAAGTCAATGTCAGACCATTCATAAGGCCTGTCCGGTCGTAGGTGCAAGGGTCGTTGTGATTGACGGGCATAATCGCTCCGGTTTGTTCATCGTAAAGCGAATATGCAAATCCGTCTTGACCTAACCGGTTCATGGAAAATGAATTATCTAAACGCCACCGGTCGGAAAGTTGCGCCTGCAAACGGAAGCGCAATCCGAAATTCTCGATCCGGTCGCAAAGTTTACCGGTGTATTGATTTGTGAAAAAACCGTCGCTTCGGCGGTATTGTGCGGCCACCGAATACGCCAAGCGATCGTTCGGCCGTTGATAATTGGAATAGCGTAACGTGAGGCTCGAAGCATTGCCGTATTCGACAAAAGCGCGCTGTCCCTGATAAGCCAGCGGCGACAACGTATGAATGTCCATCACGCCGCCAATCGTGTTCCGCCCGTATAAAGCGCCCTGCGGCCCGCGCAAAAGATTGATTTGCCGGATGTCGTAAAAATCAAAATCGTAATTATTTTTATTTAAAACCGGGATATTATCGATATACAAAGCCATGGAAGGATGCTCCATTCGCGCTCCAATGCCACGAAGATACATCGAACCGGTCATTTTGGAGCCGTAATCGGGTAAAAACAAATTGGGCGTGAGCAACGAAAGTTCTTTCGGTTCGACAATCCGGTGAGTTTCGATTTCGGATAAGGAAATTTGGGTAATCATCGCCGCTTGCTTCGCCGGTTCCAAATAGACTTTGGGCGAAGCTGTGATTTCAATTTCAGGCAGAACAGCAGAAACCGAATCACTTGATATAAAAGGATTTACAAAAGCAACTAATACCAAAAATAGATTCATTCTAAATAGGCCGATTATTTTTCAGACCGCAAAGATAGTGTTTTTTTCGGAATTATTTATATTGTTTCCACAAAGCCGATTCAATTATTTCGCGCGATTGCTCGCTCAATGCACGAATAGTTGTCGCAGCCGCACGCAAATCTCCCACATCGAACGATTCGGTTATAATCGGTTCATGGATAATTACTTCCAATTTATGCGGCATCAAACGAACTCCCGAACGCGGCATCACTTCAAACGAACCGTTGACCGTTACCGGCACAATCGGCAATTTCATATCCAAAGCCATTTGGTAAGCGCCTTTTTTGAATTTGCCCAATTTTCCGTCGTGTGTGCGCGAACCTTCGGGAAAAATCGCAATCGAAGCGCCGTTTGTCAAACGTTTTTCGGCTTCCTTAATTGTTTTGGCGGCCGCTATCGGCGACGAATTATCCACAAAAATAAATCCGGCCGATTCGCAGGCTTTGCCCACAAACCAGATTTTCCGCAAACTTTGCTTCATGATCCATTTAATCGGAAATCCCAAATAACCGTAAAGCAGGAAAATATCGTAAATTCCCTGGTGATTGCCCACAAAAATATAGGATTGTTTCTTGTTTAATTTTTCCCGCCCGGTGATTTTAACCGGACAAAGCGAAATCCAACATCCGAAACGTGACCACAACATTCCATTGGAAAGGGAAATGTGTATTACATCGGTGTTTGGACAAAATCGCACGAATTGGAAAAACAAATCTTGAGGAAAATTTATTCCGAAGCCGGCGCGGCGATTCTGGATTTGCCTGATTATGTATTTGTCGAATACAGAGCAGGTTATTATC